>CAZLYE010000538.1:0-2928 GCA_964562865.1 uncultured Binatia bacterium (SeqCode)
ATCGGGACGGCCGCGAAGACGACAACCGCGAGCGCCGACGTGGCGGGGAGACTCGCCGTCGGCCGATGGACGCCCGGAAGGAGGCCCGAGAGGTTCGCGGCGGTGATGTAGAGGAAGAGACTCCCGGCGAGCGTGACCAGGCGTGGCTCAGGCCGACCCACGACCTCACGCACGAGCTCGTCGAGCCACTCGACGGTGAGGACGGCGACAGCCGAGAGTGCGCTTTCCGGCCGTCGCGTGACGGCCCGGCGCAGCACCAGTGCGGCGACGACGAGGACCGCCGAGACGGCGGCCGAAGCCAGCATCGTGCCCGTGATCGGCACGGGTCCCAGCCGGAGCACGACGGATTCGCCGAACACGTGCACGTCCACCGGGCTCACTTGCGGCCGCCCCCAACCACGTGCCACGCGAGGACTGCGCCGAGCAGCACCCCAGCGGTCAGCAGCATCAACGTGAAGCGGACCCCCGTACCGAACTGCGCGTCAAGATGATGGCCGAGGAGCGCGCCGCCGGCCGCCGGCAGGGCGATCGACCACCCCACGGTGCCGAGGACCGACAGCGAACGCCAGAACGTCGCCGCCGTCGGCTCACGCCGCGCGTGGCGCCGGGCGTCGCGCTCGACCGAACGGCGCATGTCGGGCCGCGAGCCGTCACCGCCGCTCGCCACTGTCGCCTCCGCGGATCTCGCGCAGGAGCCCCGTCTCGAGGCGCTCGATCGCCCGGCGGAGCTCGCGCTCCGGGTCGGGGCCGGCCAGCGCCGCATCGACCGCCGCGACGACCGCCGCCGCGTCCTCGCCGAGGACGGCAACCGGTGTCAGGAGGACAGCCTCGAACGCGTCCGCTCGCAGGAGGCCGCCCGCCGTACCGACGAAGCGCACCCGCTCCGCGGTGTGGGCGAGCACGAGCCCCGGCTCGATCGCGGTCACCGTCGCTTCCGCGCGTGGCCGAATGCCGACCTGGCCGGTGTCCGTGGGGACGCGCAGCGACTGCACGTCGAGCTCCGCGACGACCTCGCGTGGCGTACGGACGACGACGTGCAGGCCGCGGCGGTTCATCGCGTGACGGCGATCCCGGCATCGGTGAGCGAGCCGATCATGAACAGCTTCTCCTCAGGCACGGCGTCGCAGCGCCCCTGGATGATCGCCGTCACGTCCGCTACCGCCTGCTCGGTTGCGACGCGGCGGCCGGGCCGGCCGCTGAACGTCTCGGTGACGAAGAAGGGCTGCGTCAGGTAGCTTCGCAGGCGGCGCGCGCGACCAACCAGGACGCGGTCCTCGGCCGACAGCTCCTCCATCCCGAGCATCGAGATGATGTCGCGCAGCTCCTGCCAGCGGGCGAGCACACGCCGTGCCTCCTGGACCGTGGCATAGTGCGCGTCGCCAACCACCGTCGGATCGAGCGCCTTCGACCATGACGCGAGCGGATCGAGCGCGGGGTAGAGCCCTTCGGCGGCGATGTCGCGCGAGAGGACGACCGCACTGTCGAGGTGCCAGAAGGCGTGCGTGATCGCGGGGTCAGAGTAGTCGTCAGCGGGAACGTACATGGCCTGGAGCGACACCATGTCGCCACGCCGGCTCGCGGTGATGCGCTCCTCGAGCGCGGCGAGATCGGCGGCGAGAGTCGGCTGGTAGCCGACCCGTGACGGGAGGCGGCCGAGGAGCCCGGACACCTCCATTCCCGCCTGGACGTGGCGGTAGACGTTGTCGACGACGAAGAGGACATCCCGCCCGACCGTGTCTCGGAAGTACTCGGCCACGGTGAGCGCGGCGAGGCCGACCAGGAAGCGCGCGCCCGGCGGCTCCTTCATCTGCCCGAACACGAGGACGGTGCGCTCGAGGACCCCCCGGCGCCGGAGCTCCTCCCACAGCTCCAGCCCTTCGCGCGAGCGCTCTCCGATGCCGGCGAAGACGGCGACGCCGGCAAGGCTCTCGACGGCATTGTGGATGAACTCGGTCAGGACGACGGTCTTCCCGACCCCGGCGCCGCCGAACACTGCGGCCCGGCCGCCATGCGACACGGGCGCAAACAGATCGACGGCCTTGATGCCGGTTGCGTGGACGCTGCCCCCCGTCCGCCGTGTCGAGGCCGGGGGCGGCGGCCGCCGGATTGGGAAGCTCGTGGCGCAGTCCGGGGCGGGTCGGCCGTCGAGCGGCCGGCCATGGACGTCGACCACACGACCCAGGAGTGCCTCCCCCACCGGCACGGCGAGCGGCCGGCCATCGGTCTCGACGGGGTCTCCCCGCCGGAGCCCGCGCGTGGGCTCGATCGCGATCGCGCGCACCGTGTCCGGGTCGCGGTGCCCGTAGACCTCCGCCGTGACGGGTCGCCCGCCTGCGGAGTGACAGACGATCCCGGCGTTGATCGCCGGCAGTGCGCCATCGAACCTGGCCTCGACGACCGTGCCGCGCACCGAGATCACGTGTCCCTGCGACGGTGCCATCCTATCCCCCAGAGCTGCGTCGCTGGACGCGGGCACCCGCCGCCACCTCCAGCACCTCCTGGGTCGTCGTCTCGCGGCGCACGGCGCGGAGCTGCTGCGTGGTCGCGTGCATCCGCTCTTCGAGCCAGCCGCGGGCCGACTCGGCGACCACGAGCCGCTTGCCGTGCTCGGCGGCGAGTGCATCGAGGAGCGTTTCGTGCAACGCCACGTAGAGGAACTCGCGCACCACGACCGCCGCAAGATGCGCCGGCCGCGTGTAGGGCGAGGGCCGCAGCGGTGGCGCATCGGCGGGTGGCTGTACAGGGAGCAGCGATACGCGCATCGGCTGGAAGCGCCCAGCACCCTCGAAGCGCGCCGCAACGAGGACGAGGGGCCCGATCCGCCCCGCACCCAGCGCGGCGAGGATTTCGTTCACGAGAGGAACGAGCAGCCGCGGGAGCGCCGACGTCCCCGCGGCCCCGGCCCAGACCCGGTCGGGGGTGAGCCTG
>CAZLYE010000539.1:0-3222 GCA_964562865.1 uncultured Binatia bacterium (SeqCode)
TGAGGAACATGTCGTCCTTGAAGAGGTCGTAGTGGCCCGACGTCCGGTAGAGCTCCGTCTTGTAGACGAGCGGCGTGATCACCTCGGTGTAGCCGTACCGCCCGTAGAGGTGCCGCATGAACTGCACGAGGAGGTTGTAGACGACCGCGCCCTTCGGGTGGAAGAACGGCGATCCCGGCGCGATCGGGTGGAGCGAGAACAGGTCGAGCGCCTGGCCGATCCGGCGGTGGTCGCGCTGCTTCGCCTCCTCGAGCCGCTGGAGGTACGCCTCGAGATCCTTCACGCTCGCCCACGCGGTGCCGTAGATGCGCTGCAGCTGCTCGTTGCGGGCGTCGCCGCGCCAGTACGCGCCCGCGAGCGAGGTCAGCCGGAAGGCGGGGATACGCCCCGTCGACGGGACGTGCGGCCCGCGGCAGAGGTCGACGAACTCGCCCTGCCGGTAGAGCGAGACGACCTTCTCGGGAATCCCCTCGATGATCTCGACCTTGTAGTGCTCGCCCATCGCGCGGAACCGGCGGATCGCCTCCTCGCGTGCGACCTCCTCACGCGTGACGGGCAGATCCTCCTTCACGATCTGCCGCATCGTCTCCTCGATGCGTGGGAGGTCCTCCGCGGCGAAGCCGCCCGGGCGCTTGAAGTCGTAGTAGAAGCCGTTCTCGATCACCGGACCGATCGTGATCTCGGTCTCGGGGAAGAGCCGCTTCACCGCCTGCGCCATGAGGTGCGCCGAGGAGTGCCGGAGCACGTCGAGGCCATCGGGCGACTCGGGCGGGACGGCCGCCACGCGGCAGTCGCCGACGAGCGGGCGGGTGAGGTCCACGACGGCGGCGGCCGGTCCCTCGACCCGTGCGGCGACCGCGCGCTCGACGAGCTTCCGGTTCCCGCCGCCGTTGCGCGCGTGCGCCCGCAGCGCCTCGCCGGCGGTGATGCCGGCCGGCAAGCGCTCGGTCGCGCCGTCGTCGAACGTGACCCGGATTTCCACCATCGAAGAGACTAGACGGAACGGGCGGGCCGAGTCAGGAGCCGGGTCGGGCGTCGGGCGGCCGCTGCCGGCCGCCGTCGGATACTAGGCACGGGCGGGATTGAACCGCCGGCCTCTTCCGCGTCAAGGAAGCGCTCTCCCACTGAGCTACGTGCCTACGTCTCGCCTAAGAAGGCGATTTCGGTACCAATCCGCTGCCGGCCTGTCAAGGCAACGGTCGCTTGTGACGGACCGCCCCCACGACTAGAGTTCCGCCCGTGTCGCGGGAGCAGCTCTTCGCGGCGTTCTTCTTCGCCGTCTTCCTGTTCCTGCTCTATCAGCTCTACCTCTTCCTGTCCCCGTTCTTCGCCCCGCTGGTCTGGGCGGGCATCCTGGCGCTCGTCTTCTACCCGCTGACGGAGTGGCTGTCCCGGGCGTTCGGCGGACGGCGGACGGTGGTCGCGCTCGTCCTCGTGCTCGCGGTGACGATCGTCGCCATCATCCCCTCCTTTCTGCTGGGCTCCCTCCTCGTGCGCGAGGCCACGGGCGCCTACCTGCGTCTCCAGGAGGCGGTGCAGCAGGGCGAGGTGCGCGCCCTGGTGGAGCAGATCCGGGGCTCGCGCGTGGGCGGGCTCTGGATGCGGGTCGCCCCGCTCTTCGAGGAGCTGTCCGTCGACCTCTACGACCTGCTGCTCCGCGCCACCAACTGGGTCTCGGATCAGATCGTGGGGCAGGCGACCTCCCTCGCCCGGAACGTCCTCCTCTCGGTCCTGAACTTCATCCTGATGCTGGTCGCGCTCTTCTTCTTCTTCCGCGACGGGGAGGCGATGGCGGCCCGCGTGCGCGACCTGCTCCCGATGGAGCGCGCGCACAAGGAGGCGATCTTCGCGCGCCTCTACACGACGCTCACCGCGGTCGTGCAGAGCATGGTGGTGACGGCCGTCACGCAGGGCGTCCTCGCGGGCCTCGGCTACTGGCTGATCGGCGGGCTCGAGTTCAGCGTCTTCCTCGGGTTCATCACCGGGCTCGCGTCGTTCCTGCCGCTCGCCGGCCCGGCGTTCGTCTGGAGCGGCGCCGCCATCTACCTGGCGGTCATCGGCCACGTCGGCCGCGCCCTCGGCCTCGCCGCGTGGGGCGTCGCGATCGTCAGCACCGCCGACAACTGGATCAAGCCCCTCTTCATCGGCGGCCGCGCGCACCTCCCGACGTTCCTCCTCCTGATGTCGATCCTCGGCGGCCTCCAGGTCTACGGCTTCCTCGGGGTCTTCCTCGGGCCGGTGATGCTCGCGACCCTGTTCGCGTTCGTGGACATCTACCGGGAGGACTACCCGGAGTCGTCCGCCGCCGCGCCCGCCACACCGCCGGAGCGCCGCGCGGCCTCACGCTGACCGGCGCGGGGTGGGTCAGCGCGCGGTCGCTGCGAAGGGCCGGCGCGCGAGGACGGCGTCGGCCTGGGCGACGATCTCGCGGAGGACGTCGGCGGCCGGCTTGATCTCGTGGAAGCCGCCGACGCCCTGGCCCGCCGGGAAGCAGGTCTTCTCCGGGTCGGCCTCGCGCTGCCAGTACGCCATGACGTTCCGCTGCGACGAGATCATCAGCTGCTCGGGGAAGGGACGGATCTTCGACGGATCGGACTCGTACTCGGCGATGTACGGGTTCTTGAGGGAGCGGAGCGGCTTGCCCGAGTAGCAGCGGGTGCGGATCGTCTCGTCCTGCTGGGCGCGGACGAGGGCCTCGCGGTACTGGCGCGCGGCGGTGGCCTCCGGCGTCGCGATGAAGCGCGTGCCGATCACCGCCCCCTGCGCGCCGAGCGCCAGCGCGGCCACCACGCCGCGCCCGTCGACGATCCCCCCCGCGGCGACGACGGGGATCTTGACCGCGTCGACCACCTGGGGGACGAGCGCGAGCGTGCCGATCTCGCCCGTGTGACCGCCCGCCTCCGTGCCCTGGGCGGCGACGACGTCGGCCCCGGCCGACTCCGCGCGGACGGCGTGCTTCACCTTGCCGGTCATCACCATGATCTTGATCCCGTGCGCCTTCATCTCGGGGACGTGCTTCTCGGGGATGGCGAGCCCCGCGACGAAGATCCGCACCCCCTCGTCGTAGAGCACGGGAAGGTACGGCACGATCATCTGCGGGATCGGCGCGAGGAGGTCGACGGCGAACGGACGGCTGGTGAGGGCCTTGGTCCGGCGGATCTCCTCGCGGAGATCGTCCGGGGTCTGCGCCGCGGCGCCCATGACCCCGAGCCCGCCCGCGTT
>CAZLYE010000540.1:0-2748 GCA_964562865.1 uncultured Binatia bacterium (SeqCode)
CTCGCCAGTGCCCGGCTCCGGAGCGGAGCGCTCTGGCTGCCGATCGGCCTCCATGCGGCATTCGTCGCCGCGTTCCGGGTGGGGCGCCTTTTCTTTGACATCCGGCCGACCCCCAGGTGGATGGTCGGCTCGGGGTGGCCACCGCTCGTCGGCGGCGTGGCCGGCTGGATCGCCATCGCCATCGCTGCCGCGCTGGTGTTCGGCGGCGGCCGGCGGACCGTCGGCGGGTCGGGATGGTCGGCCGTGAGGTCATGAGACTCCCGGAGGGGCCGCCGCCTGGGCGGGCGCCCGCGTCGAGCGGAAGAGGCGTCGATATTTACGCGCTGCGCTCGACGGCTTCTTCGGCGCCCTGGTAGAGTCGCCGCCGCGATGGCCGCCGGCCGCGGAGCAACGGGCGAGGCGTACCGCCGGGAGGTCCACCGCCGCGTGGCCGCGCGGGTCCCGGCGGCGTTCGCCGTCCTCATCGGGTGCGGGGCGGCTGCCACCGTCTTCGAGGTGCTGCGCTTTCCGGAGCGCCTCTGGTGGATGCTCGGCTCCGACCTCGCCTTCTGGGTGCTCGCGGCCGCGGGCATCGTCCTCGTCCGCGTGCGTCCGGAGGCGAGCGTCGCGGTGATGGTCGTCATCGTCAACGTGCTCGGACTCCTCCTGAATGCGTACCACGCGATCGTCGGCGCGCAGGTGGCCATGTGCATCTGGACCCTGACGGCGCTCATGTGCTCGTCGTCCGTCCTCCTCGCCTGGGGATGGCGCGCGCAGGCGTTCGCGGCGGGCGGCGTGGTGCTCGGCTATCCACTCATGCTGAACGGTGGCCCGTCGGTGGTGCTGCCGTGGGCGGCGGGCGGCGTCTACCTGATGGTCGTCATCGGCATGAGCCTCGTCGCCGCGGGCCTCATCGACCGCTATCTCGCGACCGACTTCGTGCTCACCCACACGCTGTCCGAGCGCGAGGGGCGCCTGCAGAGCTACTTCGACCTCTCCCTGGTCGGCACGGCGATCCTGACGCGCGACGGGAGCTGGCTCGAGGTGAACGAGGAGCTCAGCCGGATGCTCGGCTACGAGCGCGACGCGCTCCTCGCGAAGCGCTGGACCGATCTGGTGCCCACATCGGGGCAGAGCGCCGACCGCGCGCAGTTCGGCGCCGTGCTCGGGGGCGAGCAACCCGCCGTCGCCCGCGAAGCGCAGCTCCTCCGCAGCGACGGAACCACGATCGACGCCATCATCTCCGTGCGCGCCCTGCCCGGGCCGCTCGACGGCGCCGATCACCTCATGGTGGTGGTGCAGGACACCACCGTCCGGCGCCGCGCAGAGCGCGACCGCGAGGAGCTTCTCGCCCGTGAGCAGGAGGCGCGCCGCGTGGCCGAGGCCGCGAGCCACGCGAAGGACGACTTCCTCGCGGTGGCGTCACACGAGCTGCGGGCGCCGCTCAGCGCGATCATCGGGTGGGCCTCGCTGCTGCGTGACGGAAACGTCGATCCCGAGCAGTATCGGCGCGCGCTCGAGCAGATCGATCGCAGCGGCCGGAGCCTCGCCCAGCTCATCGACGACCTGCTCGACATGTCGCGGATCGTCTCCGGCAAGGTCCGGCTCGCCGTGCGGTCCGTCGAGGTGGGGCGCATCGTCGAGGCGGCCGTCGAGTCGATGCGGCCGGCGGCGCTGGCGAAGGACATTCACCTGCGCCTCCGGCTGGAGGCCGGCCGCGAGCGCGTGCTGGGCGACGCGGATCGGCTCCAGCAGGTGGTGTGGAACCTGGTTGCGAACGCGATCAAGTTCACCGACCTGGGCGGCGAGGTGCGGGTGGAGGTGGTGCGCCGGACTTGCCAGGTGGAGATCCGCGTCCGTGACACGGGACGGGGCATCGAGCCGGAGCTGCTCCCGCACGTCTTCGAGCGCTTCTGGCAGGCCGACACGACGACGAGCCGCACCCACGCGGGGCTCGGGCTCGGGCTGGCCATCGTCCGCGACCTGGTCGAGCTGCACGGGGGCACCGTACGTGCCGAGAGCGGCGGCGCGGGTCAGGGCGCCGTCTTCACGGTGAGCCTCCCGGCCACCGGCGTGCCCGCAGCGTCCGCGATGGGCGAGGGGCCGGGGCCGGCCCGCGAGCGGGACCTCGCCGGTGTGCTCGAGGGCGCGCGGGTCCTGGTCGTCGACGACGAGGAGGAGGCGCAGGAGCTGGTCCGCATGGCGCTCGAGCGGCGCGGCGTCGAGGTGCGGACGGCCGGCACAGCCAGCCAGGCGCTCGAGGTGCTCGAGGAGTGGGCCCCGAGCGTGCTCGTCTCCGACATCGCGATGGCGGAGATGGACGGCTACATGCTGATCCGCGAGCTGCGCGCCCGCGAGTCGGTGCGTGGGGGCCACGTTCCGGCGATCGCGTTCACGGCGCTCGCGCGGGCCGAGGACCGCTCACGCGCGCTCGCCGCGGGATTCGACGGCTGGGTGGCGAAGCCGGCGGACCCGGTGCAGCTGGTGGCGGCGGTGGCGGAGATCGCGGGCGTGCATCGCATGCACACCTGAGGCCCGGCGGCGGTGACGCGCCGGTCCGGGACCGTGAGAAGCTGATGCGAGAGGGCGCACGCCGCGGCGACGTCACGCGCGACGCGGCCGCGACCCTGACGTCCGGGGGACGCGCCGCTCAGCAGCCCGGTGCGACGGGACCCGTGTGCTCGATGCACGCCGTGTTGCCGCCGCAGCGACTCGGGTCCTGGACGCAGTATGCGGTGCAGGTGGACTCGGAGGAGAACGAGGGGCAGT
>CAZLYE010000541.1:0-3567 GCA_964562865.1 uncultured Binatia bacterium (SeqCode)
GTGCCGGAGGCGAAGGACTACATCAGCTTCGTGGACTACAACCTGCAGACGATGCTGAAGGCGGCCAGGGGAAGTTGATGAGCGTCCCGGCGCTCGCCCTCGAGCACGTGACCCTCGGCTACGACGGCCGCCCGATCCTGAAGGCCGTCACGCTCGCCGTCGAGCAGGGCGAGTTCTGCGCTCTCCTCGGCCCGAACGGCGCAGGCAAGACCACGCTCCTGCGGGGGATGCTCGGGCTCCTTCCCCTCCTGGACGGCAGGATCGAGTACGGCTTCGACCGGCGCGCGAGCCCGCCGGGCTACGTCCCGCAGCGGGAGTCGCTCGACCCGATCTTTCCCTTGACGGTCCTCGAGGTCGTCCTCATGGGCACGTTCGCGCGGCTCCGGCCTCTCCAGCCCGCCGGGCGGCGCCAGCACCGCCTCGCGGCCGAGTGCCTCGCCCAGGTGGGGCTCGCGGAGATCGCCGGGCGGCCGTTCTGGGCGCTCTCGGGCGGTCAGAAGGAGCGCGTCCTGATCGCGCGGGCCCTCGCGGCCGAGCCCCGCATCCTCCTGCTGGACGAGCCGACGGCGGGCGTCGACCCGGGGGCGACGGTCGCGATCATGGACGCGATCACGCGGCTCAACCGCGAGCGCGGGCTCACGGTCGTGCTGGTGAGCCATCAGCTCCGGATCGTCCGGCAGGTCGTCCGCTCGGTCATCTGGGTCGACGGCGGCATCGCCGTGAAAGGCACGGCGGAGGAGCTGCTCTCGCCGGAGCGGATCGCGGACGTGTTCGGGGCGGTCGCGGCCGGCGGATGAGCACGCTCGCCGAGATCCTGAGCCCGAGCTTCCTCCTACGCGATGCGCTCGTCGGCAGCGTGCTCGTCGGCCTCGTGTGCCCGCTCGTGGGGGCGTACTTCGTCCTCCGGCGGATGATCTTCCTCGGCGTCGCCCTGCCGCAGCTCTCGGCGGCGGGCATCGCGTTCTCCTTCGTCGGGTACCGCCTCGTGGTCGGCCCGCACGAGGCCGGCACCCTGAGCGAGCGGGAGCTCGCGATGGTCGGCTCCTTCGCGTTCACGCTGGGAGGGCTCCTCGTCCTCACGGCCTTCGAGCGCCGGGGGCGCGAGACCGTGGAGGCCCGCATCGGCGTCACGTACGCGATCGCCGCGGCGCTCACCATCCTCTTCCTCGCGCTCGACCCGCACGGCGACGCGGAGATGGTGAACCTGCTGAAGGGCGACATCCTGGCGACGACGCGCGCCAGCCTCCAGCTCATCGCGGGCGTGCTCGGCGTGGTCGTGGTCGTGCTCTTCGCATTTCGCAAGGAGTTCCTGCTGGTGTCGTTCGACCGCGATCTGGCGGTCGTGTTCGGCAAGCGCGTCGGCCTCTGGGACGGCCTCCTCTACCTCACGATCGGCGCCACGATCTCGCTCGGGGTGATGACGGCCGGGCCGCTCGTCACCTTCGGATTCCTCGTCGTGCCGCCCCTGACGGCGCGCCTGGTCACGCGCCGGATGCTCTCCTTCTCGCTGGTCGCCGCGGCGATCGGAGGTGTCACGGCGTTCGGCGGGTTCTACTGCGCCTACCGGATGGACCTGCCGCTCGGTCCGGCGGAGGTGGCCCTCGCGAGCCTCGGGCTCCTCGTCGTCGGAGCTGCGAGCACGATCCGTCGCGCGCCGTGACGGCGCCGCTCTGGGTCTGCTTCGCGGTCTCGGGCACCGCCGCGCTCGGCCTGGAGCTTCTCTGGATGCGTTCGGCCGGGCTCGTCGTCGGGGCGACCGCACCGACGGCGGCCACGGTGCTGGCGTGCTACTTCGCCGGACTCGCGGCCGGCGCCGTCCTCGGACGGCGGCCCCCCGCGCGGCCGATCGCGCGCTACGGAGTCCTCGAGCTCGGCGCGGCGGCCGGGGCACTCTGGTCGCTCGCGGTCTTCCACGTGCTCGCGGCGGGCGGCACACAGGCGGCGCTCGCCGCGGGCGGCCTCGCGGGGCGGGTCGCCGCTGTCGCGCTCGCCGTCCTCCCGGCGACCGTGTGCCTCGGCGCGACGCTGCCGGTCCTGGGCCACGCGCTCGCCAGGACCAGCATCGGCACGCGGGGTGGTCTCCTCTACGCGCTGAACACGCTCGGCGGCGCCCTCGGGATCGCGGCGATGGGGTTCGGGCTGCCGGCCGCGATCGGCGTCACGGCGAGCTACGCGACGGCAGCGGCCGCGAGCGCGCTCGCCGGAGCGGTGGCGCTCGCGACCGGAGACACCGCGGCCGCGACGCCCGCCCGCGTCGCCCCGCCCGCGACTGACCCACGACGCCTGCGCCTCGTCGCCGCCGCGAGCGGCGCGCTCGGCCTCGGGCTCGAGGTTCTCTGGACCCGGCTCTTCGCCCAGGTGCTGCACAACTCGGTCTACTCGTTCGCCGCCGTGGCGCTCGTCTTCCTGCTCGCGCTCGCCGCGGGAGCCGCGCTCGGGGCGCTGCTCCTTCGCGCGGTCGCGCCCATCCGGGTCGCCGCCGGCGGGCTCCTCGCCGCCGCCGCGGCGACCGTCGGCGGCCTCTGGGTCTTCGTGCGTGCGACGGACGGTCTCGCCTACGTGGGGATGCACACGGGGCTCGGCGAGTACGTGCTCCGCATCGTGGGCCTCGCGGCGGCGAGCGCGGGGCCCGGCGCGCTCTCCTCCGGCGCCGTGCTTCCCGCCCTGTGGGCCGCGTTCGGCGAGCGGGATGGCGCGGCACGGCCGCTCGGCGAGCTCACGGCGGCCAACCTGGCCGGCGCCGCCGCCGGCGCGCTCGGGACCGGCTTCCTCGTGCTGCCGGCGATCGGGCTCCGCGCGGCCCTTCTCCTCGCCGCCGTGACGTACGTCGTCCTCGCGGACGTGGTGGCACCCGCGCGGACGCGGCTGCGGCCGCTGGCCTACGTCCTGCTCCTCGCCGCCGTCGTGCTGGATCCCGTCCGCGCACCGCTCACGCATCTGGCCCCGGGGGAGACGCTCCGCGCGATGACCGAGGGTCCGGCGGGCATCGTCACCGTCGTCGAGACCGCCGACGACCTGCAGCTCCGGCTGGACAACTACTACGTGCTCGGCGGCAGCGCCGCGGCGACCAGCGAGCGGCGGCAGGGCCTCCTCCCGCTCCTCCTCCATCCCGCCCCGCATCGCGTCGCGTTCGTCGGCATGGCGACCGGCATCACGGCGAGCGCGGCGCCGGCGATGGGTGTCGAGCGGACGACCGTCGTCGAGCTCGTCCCCGAGGTGGCCGCGGCGGCCGATGCGTACTTCGGCGCGTGGAACGCGGCGCTCCTCCGGCGCCCGGACGTGCGGCTCGTCGTCGACGACGGCCGGCGCTGGCTCGCCGCCACGCCCGACCGCTGGGACGTCGTCGTCGCGGACCTCTTCATCCCGTGGCACGCGGGCGCGGGCAGCCTCTACGCGCGCGAGATGTTCGACACCGTCGCCCGGCGGCTCGCGCCGGGCGGCCTCTTCTGCCAGTGGCTGCCCCTCTACCAGATGACACGCGAGGAGTTCGACGCGGTCGCACGTACGTTCCTCGCCGTCTTCCCCGAGGTGAGCCTCTGGCGGAACGACTTCTACCCCGACCGGCCG
>CAZLYE010000542.1:0-6414 GCA_964562865.1 uncultured Binatia bacterium (SeqCode)
GGCGGCATCGACGGCATGAGCCGTCCGATGAGCGCGTTCACCGGCGCGGGGAGGGTGCCCATGATCTGCATGGCGAGCCCGGCTGCGCGGGCCTGGCCCTGCTCCTTCAAGGTCCGCATCTCCTCGGCGATCACGTGCAGACGCGCGACCGGGTCCGCGACGTCGACCGGCAGATGCGGGAACATCGAGCTGACGAGGTTCCCGAGCGTCAGGTGCTCGTCGGCGCGGCGGAGGCTCACGGGCACGAGCGTGCGCGGCTGAATGCCGGCCGGCGGGATGCCCCGCGCCTCGAGGTAGCGCCGGAGCGCGCCGGCGATCACCGCGAGCACGACGTCGTTCACCTTGCAGCCGGCGGCGCCGCGCATGGTGAGGAAGTCGTCGAGCGCGAACGAGGTCCAGACGACGCGCCGCGCATCGGTGATCGCGCCGTTGAAGGGCAGGGTGGGGACCGACTCGAGGAACATGGAGCCGATGATGCCGAGCGCCTGGGTGAGGTCGCGCGCGGTGTCGAGGAGCGCCGCCGGACGGAGCCCGTCGACGAGCGAGCGCGGCACCGGCGCGAGGGGGCTCGGGACCGGCGCCGTGTGGGGCGCCGGGTCGGCCATCGCCTCGAGCAGCTGGGCGCCGCTCACGCCGTCGATCATCGCGTGGTGCACCTTGCAGAGGAGCGCCGAGCGGCCCCCCGCGAGCCCGTCGATCAGGTACGTCTCCCAGAGGGGGCGGCGGGGATCGAGCCGCGTCGCGAAGAGCTCGTCGACCAGCGCGTGCAGCTCCCGCTCGCCGCCGGGCGGCGGGACCGCCACGTGGCGGAGGTGCCGGCGCACCTCGAAGGTCGGGTCGGGCTCCCAGCGCGGCCAGTCGAGGTCGAGGAGCGGGCGGATCGGGCGCTCGCGGTAGCGCGCGATCCGGCCGAGGCGCTCGTCCATCGCGGCGACGAACTCCTCGGGGGCGAGCGTCCCGTCCAGCACCGCGACGCATCCGACGTGCATGCGCTGGTGGGGCTTCTCCCAGTAGAGGAAGGAGGCGTCGAGGGCGGACAGCCGCTTTCCGCGCGGCATCGGATCACCCCCCGTTCTCGACGAACCGGGTTCCGACGTGCCCGGTCTCGTCGAAGAACTCCTGCAGCGACTGGTTGTAGCGAAAGAACCGGTCGACATCGAGCTGACCCTCGCCGTCGTCGACGGGAGCCAGCCGGAGCGGCCAGTCCGGCAGCGTGAGGTAGTTGAGGGTGTGCGTCAGGTCGGCGTGGCCGTTCCGCCGGATGTTCTCCAGCATCTCGCGCCAGGCGCCGTACTCACCCTCGAGGACGACGGGATGGCGTCCGCGGACGGCGCTCACGTCGCCGAGGCGCTCGACGGCCCGGCAGCGATGGCCCTCGAAGGCGAGGCTGTAGAGCTCCGCGTGCCCGTCCTGGAACGTGATCTTCGGGACGAGCGTCAGGTCCATCGCACCGAGCTTGCGGTACTTCTCGGGCTGCGCCGCCATCCGGTCGGCGAGCGCGCGGAACCACCCGACGGAGGGGAAGGTCTCCGTCATTGCGGGAGCTCCAGGGGGATCCGGCAGCGCG
This sequence comes from uncultured Binatia bacterium (SeqCode), assembly GCA_964562865.1. Taxonomy (GTDB): domain Bacteria; phylum Desulfobacterota; class Binatia; order DP-6; family DP-6; genus CAZLYE01. Next base: position 1,568 of record CAZLYE010000542.1, read on the forward strand.
CGGCGCGGTCGAGCCCGGCGACCTTCAGGCGATGGAGGTACTCGCACACCTGCTTCTGGTGGAGGAACGCGGTCCGCATCATCCCTTCCTGCATGCGGTCGACGCCCCCGCCCGCCAGGATGAGCCGCGGCTCGATGTTCTGGGGCTCCGCGCCGAGGGCGAACATCGCCTCCTCGCCCTGGTCGAGGATCCCGTGGATCTCCTCCGCACGCTCGGGGTGGTGCTGGAGGAAGTACTTGAGATGGAGCGTCCCGTAGCCGACGTGCCGCGCCTCGTCCTGCATGCAGAGACGGAAGATCTTCTTCTCGACCTCGGTCGGCGCGAGGAACTCCCCGTGCCGGAAGAGGGTCAGCACGAACCCCTCGGCGAGGACGTGCATGAGGGCGCTCGCGACCACGTAGCTCGGCGCCTCGATGATGACCCGGAGGAGCTCCTCCGAGCCGGGGGAGGCCTGCATGAGGCCGCCGCCGTTCGCGAGCGCCCTCTTCCGGAAGACGTCCATGTGGCGCGCCTCGTCGAAGATCTGGCTCGCCAGGAAGAGCTTCACCTCGTGGAAGTCGTGATTGATGCGCCAGAGCCACTTTGCGGGGAGATCGCCGGCGATGAACTCCACCTCCGTCAGCTGGGTACAGAGCTGGCAGACCGCGCGCTCGATGTCGTCCGGGAGGGGCTCGAGCCGCTCCCACGGGATGTCGCGGGCGGAGCTCCACTGGCGCGCGACCGACTCCTCGTAGAGCTCGCCCGCGTTCTCGGCCCAGACGACCGCCTTGTCGTCGATGTCGTAGGAGCCGAGGCTCGGCGTCCCGGGCGGGATGTACGCGCCCCGCGGCGCCATGCTCCCGTGCGCGCCCCCGTGCTCGGGGACCGCGCCGTACGGGCCGACGTTGATGTCGGTCACCGTGAGGCCCTCGGCGGAGGGCCGGGCGCGCGTCCCCCAGCCCGCGGGATTGGCGTGCATCCAGGAGAGGTCGAACTTGCCGTCGCGCATCATCGCGAGACGGTCGAACACCTCCTCGAGCTTCGGGCTCGTCGTCACGGGCGCCCCCTTTCCCGCATCTCAGGCCGCGGTGCCGTGATGGAGGCACGCCTTCCCGCAGGTGAGCGGCCGCCGGCCGAACACCGAGCAGCGGATCACGTCGGTGCGCTCGCCGTTCGGCGCGAGCCGGAAGAGCACCTTCACCACCCGGAGGCGGACCGGACAGAAGATCCACCGCCGCTCCCGGACCGCGTCGCGCACGTTCCAGAGGAGCATGCCGAACATCACGAAGAGCGACGCGACGGTGAGCACGAGGATCAGCTGCAGGTACCCGTCCAGGAAGACGGGCGCGGTTGGGATCGTTCCGCCGTGTGGGATCGGGTTCATGCGGTCACCTCCCGGCCGGAAAAAGGAGCATAGGACGTGCCAGGGAGCCGTGAGACGGGACGCGGCGGGACGGGCGCGTGGTTCCCACCCGTTCGAATCAGGCGCCGGCGATTCTCACGGCCGGGAACGCCGGGCCCGACGGCCGGCTCACTCCGCGGGCGGCAGCTCGGGCAGGCGATCCTTCTCCTCGGCGATCTCGAGCAGGTGGGCGAGCTGCGTTAGGCAGTCGCTCTCGCTGAGGAGTCCGACGAGCTTTCCATCCTCGACCACCGGGAGGCAGCCGATCCGCTTGTCGATCATCAGCCGCACGGCGGCGCGGAGCGAGACCGACGGGCCGACGGTGAACACCTGGGCCGTCATCACGGCCTTCACCGGGATGGTGGCGAGCCACTCGCGCTCGGCGTCTTGGCGGAACTGAAGCAGGGACGAGACGGCGGCGCGGAAGAGATCGCGCTGGGTGAGGATGCCGACCACGCGCTCGCCCGAGACGACCGGGAGGTGGCGGATGCGGCCGAGCCGCATGATGCCCTCGGCGAGGTCGAGCGTGTCGGCGGCGTCGAGGGTGACGACCTCGCCCCGCATGAGATCGCGCACGTGCATGCCGGACTGCGTTCCAAGTTCCGTGCCGCGGTGAGAGCCCGCCCCTGTCGGAGCGGGCTCTCACCGGAGGAGAGCACGGTCGCGCCGACGGCGGCGCGTGTGGGTCGGCTACTTCTCCTGGATCGACCGCAGGTGCTCGACGATCTTGGCGATCGTCCCGCGGACCATCGCCTGGCTCTCTGTGCCGGCCGCCTTCTGCTCGCTCAGGACCTGGCCCCAGACGGGCATGGCGGGGTCGCCGTGGGCGCGGACCGTCGTACGGCCGTCGATCACGTCGATCAGGTGCTGGGAGGGGAACTCGCCCCCGTTCTGCTTCGCGATCTGCGTCAGATCGATCGGCTTCGGGCGCATGAACGTGCCCGCGATCCCGTCGCCCTTGCCGCCGGGCCCGTGACACGCGCCGCAGTACCGGAGGTACATGGCCTTGCCGGGGTCGTCCGCCTCCGCGGCGGGTGAGGACCGGGCGAGGATCACGAGGCAGAGGCAACCGATCACCACCACGAGCTTCGTCATCGTCCGTCTCCTTTTCGTCGGGGCTCCCCCCCGAAGCGTGCGGAGAGTGCGCCAGAGCGCGTCGTCCTTCAAGAGCGAGCGGCGTGGGCGCGAGCTACGGCGGCACGAGCACCACGTCGGGATCGACCCGGTTCACCAGCGGCTCCCCCCGCTCGAAGGCGCGGACGCTCGCGAGCGTCGTCTCGGCGATCCGCTGAAGCGCCTCGCGCGTGAGGAACCCCTGGTGGGACGTGATCAGGACGTTCGGGAAGGTGAGGAGGCGCGCGAGCACGTCGTCCTGGAGGACGCGATCGGAGAGGTCGCGGAAGAAGAGGCCCTCCTCCTCCTCGTGCACGTCGAGCCCGGCGGCGCCGACGTGCCCCGTCTTGAGCGCGGCGATGAGCGCGCGGCTGTCGACCAGCGCGCCGCGTCCGGTGTTGATCAGCATCACGCCCGGGCGCATGCGCCCGAGCGCGGCCGCGTCGATCACGTGATGGGTGGCCGGCGTCAGGGGGACGTGGAGCGAGACGACGTCGGCCTCGGCGTAGAGCTCGGGCAGCGGGACGTAGCGGAGGCCGAGCTCGGCCGCGAGCCGCTCGTCGGGGCGGGCGTCGTGCGCGAGCAGGCGGCAGCCGAACCCCCGCATGATGCGCGCCACGACGGCGCCGATGCGGCCCGTCCCGACGATCCCGAACGTCTTCCCGTGGAGGTCGAAGCCGACGAGCCCGTCGAGCGCGAAGTTGGCCTCGCGCACGCGAGCCCACGCGCGGTGGATCTTCCGATCGAGCGCCAGGACGAGCGCGACCGCGTGCTCGGCCACCGCGTGCGGCGAGTACTCGGGCACGCGGACGACGGTCACCCCGAGCGCGACGGCGGCGCGGAGGTCGACGTGGTTGTAGCCCGCCGACCGGAGGGCGACGAGCCGCACCCCGAGGTCGTGGAGGGTCTGGAGCGCCGCGGCGTCCACGCGGTCGTTGACGAAGGAGCAGACGGCGCCGGACCCGGCGGCGAGCGCCGCCGTCTCGGGTGTGAGACGCGGCTCGAGGAAGCGGAGGTCGTGGCCGAAGTGCGCGTTCGCCTCCACGAGCGCGGCCCGGTCGTACGCGTGCGTGTCGAAGACGGCGATCCTCATGCGCTCCGGGCGCGCCGCCACTGCCAGAGCGTGCGGAGCGCGGACGCCCGCGCCGCCGCGAGACCGGCGCTCGTGTCGACGATCACGTGGGGCTCCCCCTCTCCGAGCGGCTCCTGTCCCTCGCGCTGCGCGAGGTACGTATCCCAGCGGGCATCGGAGAGCGAGGGCCCGTGCTCGCGGCCCGCGAGCCGCTCCCGGACGACCGCCTCGTCGGCACGGCACTCGACGAACACGAGGGGCCGACGGTGCCGGCGCGCTACGGCGGCGAGCCGGTGCCGGTCGGCGGCGCGGAGGTACGTCGCGTCCGCGATGGCGCCCCGGCCGGCCTCGATCGTCCGGTCGACCTCGGCCGCGAGCGCCTCGTAGGTGGTGGCGCGCGCGGCGGCGGTGTACGCCCCGGCGCCGTACGCGGCGACCGCCGGCGGCCCGCCGGCGCCGCGTCGCCGGACCACGTCGGAGGCGACCTGCAGGAAGCCCGTCACCGCGGCGAGCTCGGCGGCGAGCGTCGACTTGCCCGTGCCGCTGAGACCCACGCACGCAATCACGGCGGGCCCGTCGGCGCTCCACGCGTGCCGGACCGCCACGTGGAAGTAGCGCTGCGCCCGGCCCGCGGCCGCGGCGCGATCGGCGGGCGAGACCTCGGCCTCGTCGCTCTCGAGTGCCGCGACCTTCCCGCGGACGGCGGCGCGGTAGCACGCATAGAGCGGCAGCAGCGCCGGGAGCGTCGCGTCGCGCGCCGCCTCGACGTACGCGTCGACGAACCGCCGGGCCAGGTCCGGTCGATCGCGGCTCTCGAGGTCCATCGCGAGGAAGGCCACCTCGGACGCCACGTCGTTGCAGCGGAAGTCCCACGAGAACTCGATGCAGTCGAAGACGTAGGGGCCGGCGGGAAGCGACGGGAGGTCGCCGGGGCCCGCCACCGGCCCGTCGAGCACGCAGACGTTCGCCGCGTGGAGGTCGCCGTGGCCCTCGCGGACGCGACCGCCCTGCTGGCGCGCGCGCAGGAGGGTCTCGTGCCTGCGGATGAACGAGGGCCCGAAGTCGGCGAGCACCTCGTGGTCCTCCGCCGCGACGAGACGGCCGACGAAGGCCGCCGTGCTCGCCATCTCCTCCTCCCATCGCCGGCGGAGCACCTCCGGGTCGGCGTGCGCCGTGACCTCGGGCCCCGTCGGCGCGTCGGCGTGGAAGGCGGCGAGCGTACGGGCGAGCGCGTCCATCGTCTCGGGTCGCACCGTGCCGGCCTCGAGCCGGCGGACGAGC
>CAZLYE010000543.1:0-4096 GCA_964562865.1 uncultured Binatia bacterium (SeqCode)
GACGAGGTGGAGGCGGCGCTCGTCGACGGCTTCTTCCCCGTCGTCGCGGCGGACGCGCAGCCGGTCGTGGCGCGGCGGATCGGGCTCCAGGAGATCGGCCTCCCGTACGCCGCCGATCCGGCGATCACGCGCCACGTCGCGGCGTTCCTCGCGCGTCACCGCGAGATCGCGCCCGAGGGGGCGAGCGCGGTGCTCTTCAACGGCGGCGTGACGGCGGCGCCGGTGCTGCGGGCGCGGATGGTCGAGGTCCTCGAGCGCTGGCGTGCCGGACGCGGCCTCCGCGTGCTCGCCGGCGGGCATCCCGATCTCGCGGTCGCGGAGGGGGCGGCGACGTACGGACTCGCGCGCCGCGGGCGCGGCGTCCGCATCCGCGGCGGGACCGCGCGGTCGTACTACGTCGGCGTCGAGACCGCGGCGCCCGCCGTCCCCGGCGTTCCGCCGCCCGTGAAGGCGATCTGCCTCGCCCCCTTCGGCATGGAGGAGGGCAGCGAGGCCGACCTGCCCACTGCGGAGTTCGGTCTCGTGGTCGGCGCGCCGGCGGAGTTCCGCTTCTTCGGCTCGTCGGTCCGACGGGACGACGGCGCGGGCACGGTGGTCGAGGGCTGGGAGCCCGGCGAGCTCGAGGAGCTGCCCCCGCTCGAGGCGACGCTCGCTGCCGCGGGCGAGGAGGGCCGGAGCGTGCCCGTCCGCCTCCGCGCGCACGTGACCGAGCACGGCACGCTCGAGCTCAGGTGCGACGCGCGCGACGGCGCGCGGCGGTGGAAGGTCGAGTGCATCGTCCGGCAGCCGGGCTGACGGAGCGCGTCCCGTGGCGGCGCGCTATCTCGTCGGCATCGACCTCGGCACCACGAACACGGCGTGCGCGTACGTCGACACGACGGCAGGCCGCGCGATCCGCGTCTTCGACGTGCCGCAGCTGGTGGCGCCGGCGGAGCTCAGGCCGCGCCCGACGCTCCCCTCGTTCCTCTACCTGGCCGGCGCGCACGAGCTGCCGCCGGGAAGCCTCGACCTGCCGTGGGCCGCCGCGCGCGACTTCTGCGTCGGCGTGCTGGCGCGCGAGCAGGGGGCGCGCGTGCCCGCGCGGCTCGTCGCGTCGGCCAAGTCCTGGCTCTGCCACGCCGCGGTCGACCGCACCGGGAAGATCCTCCCGTGGGGCGCGCCGTCCGACGTCGGTCGCGTCTCGCCGGTCGACGCCTCCGCCCGCATCCTGGCGCATCTCCGCGACGCGTGGGACGCGAGCTTCCCGGCCCCGCTCGCGGAGCAGGACGTCGTGCTGACGGTCCCGGCGTCGTTCGACGAGGTGGCGCGCGAGCTGACGCTCGCCGCGGCGCGCGACGCCGGGCTCCCGGACGTCGTGCTCCTCGAGGAGCCGCAGGCGGCGTTCTACGCCTGGCTCGACGCGCACGAGTCCGACTGGCGCGCGCGGGTCGCCGCGCACCCCCTGATCCTCGTGATCGACGTCGGCGGCGGGACGACCGACCTCTCGCTGGTGGCGGCGCGCGTGAGCCGCGGCGAGCTCGGCCTCGAGCGGGTGGCGGTGGGCGAGCACCTCCTCCTCGGCGGGGACAACATCGACATGGCGCTCGCGCGCGACGTCGAGACGCGGGTCGTCCCCGCGGGGACGCAGCTCGATCCGCAGCGCTTCCACGGCCTCGTGAGCCAGTGCCGGGCAGCGAAGGAGCGTCTCCTCGGCGACGCGGCCGCCGACGCGATCCACGTCTCCGTGCCCGGGCGCGGTACCGGCGTCGTCGGCGGCGCGCTCGGCGCGACGCTCACCCGCGCGGAGGTGGAGGCGACCGTGCTCGATCGCTTCTTCCCGCGCGTCGACGCGGACGCCCGGCCGCGGCAGGCGTCCGGTCTCGCGCTCCGCGAGTGGGGGCTCCCGTTCGCCGAGGAGCCGGAGATCACCCGGCACGTCGCCGAGTTCCTGCGCCGCCAGCGCGAGGCGGCGGGGCAGGGCGCGGCGCGGCTCGTCCGTCCCGACGCGCTCCTCTTCAACGGCGGGGCACTCGAGCCGGCGCCGGTGCGCGAGCGCCTGCAGGACGTCGTGGGCTCCTGGCACGGCGGCGAGCGCCCCGCGGTGCTCGAGGGGAACTCGCTGCACCTCGCGGTCGCCCGCGGCGCCGCGTACTTCGGGCTCGTGCGACGCGGGCTCGCCGTCCGGATCGGCGGCGGCGCCGCGCGGACGTACTACCTCGGCGTCGAGGCGGCGGCGGAGCGCGACGGGACCGTGCGGGCGGTCTGCCTCGTGCCGCGCGGCATGGAGGAGGGCGAGTCGGTCGAGATCGCGGAGCCCGAGCTCGAGCTGCTGGCGAACCGTCCCGTCGCGTTCCCGCTCTACACCGCGACCCACCGGAGCGGCGAGCGGGCCGGCGAGGTGATCAGCGTGCCGGCGGGCGCGCTCGGCACGCTGCCCCCGCTCCGGACGGTCCTCCGCTTCGGGCGGAAGCTCCAGGAGACCGCGCTGCCCGTCCACATCGAGGTCAGGCTCACGGAGATCGGGACCCTCGAGGTGTGGTGCCGGTCGCGGACCACCGACCATCGGTGGCGTCTCGAGTTCCGCCTGCGCGAGACGGTCGGGGCGCCCGCCGCGCCGGCCGCCGGCGCGGAGCTGGTGATCGATCCGGCGCGCGTCGAGGCGGCGCGCGGCGTCCTGCATGCGGCGTTCGAGGGTGGCGACGATCCGGTCACGCTCGGCCGCCGGCTCGAGGCGGCGCTCGGCGCGGGACGGGACGGCTGGCCGCTCGCCGCCATCCGCGCGCTCTGGGACACGCTCTGGCCGCTCGAGCCCGCGCGCGCCCGCTCGGCGGAGCACGAGGCGCGCTGGCTGAACCTCGCCGGATTCCTCCTCCGGCCCGGCTTCGGCGACCCGGGCGACGAGCTGCGCGTCAACCGGCTCTGGCGCGTGCTCGGCGCGGATCTCCGCCACCCTCGCGCCGTCCAGTGCCGTGCCGAGTGGTGGAACCTCTGGAAGCGACTCGCGGGTGGGCTCGCGGCGCGGCAACAGGAGCACCTCCTGCAGCAGGTGACCCCCGCGCTCCTCCGTCGCGGTCGCGCGAAGGGGCCGCGCCCGGGACCGCAGGAGCTGCGCGAGATGTGGCAGGCGATCGGGAGCTGCGAGCGGCTCGCGCCGTCGACGCGCGCGGAGCTGGGCGCGGCGCTCGTCACCGAGGCGGAGCGCGGCCGGGCGACGGATCAGGAGCTCTGGGCGCTCGCGCGCCTCGGGGCCCGCGCGCCCCTCTACGGCCCGCTCAACTGCGTCGTCCACCGCGACGCGGCGGCATCGTGGGCCGACCGGCTCCTCCGCGCCGCGTGGCCGCGCCCGGAGGCCTACGCGTTCGCGCTCGCGCAGATCGCGCGCGCCACCGGCGATCGCGAGCGCGACCTCGACGCGTCGCTGCGGGAGCGGATCGCCGAGCGCCTCGAGTCGCTCGCCGACGGTGGACGCCGCGCCGCGCGTCTGGTACGCGAGCCGGTACCCCTCGAGGCGCGCGAGGAGGCACGGCTCCTGGACGAGGCGCTCCCCGCGGGGCTCCGCATCCGGGAGGGGTGAGGGGCGGATCGAGGAGGGGGACGATGCGAAGGGCGAGGGTGATTCTCGTGGCCGCGATGGGCGTGCTCCCGGCGGTCGCGGTCCGTGCGGCCGACGTGCACGTCGGGATCAACATCGGAATCCCGACACCTCCGCCCTTCGTGGTCGAGGCGCCGCCGCCGCTGGTCGTCGTGCCGCGGTCGCCCGTCTACTATGCGCCGCAGCTCCCGTACAATTACTTCTACTACGGCGGCCGGTACTGGACGTTCCACGAGGGCGCCTGGTTCTCCGCCCTGAGCTTCGGCGGCCCGTGGGGGTACGTGGAGGTCGGCCGCGTCCCCCCGCCCGTCCTGGCCGTGCCGGTCCGCTACTACAAGATCCCGCCGGGCCACTGGCGGAAGCACGGCGGCCGCGGCCACTGGGACCACGACGACGACCACCACGGCCATGGCCACGGTCACGGCCACGGGAAGCACCACGACGACTAGTTGAGCGTCGACTCCCGCGGGCCGGGGGCCGCCGCCGCGACCTTCGACGAGCCCGGACGTCTGCGCGGCCGTGGAC
>CAZLYE010000544.1:0-3386 GCA_964562865.1 uncultured Binatia bacterium (SeqCode)
CGGCTCGCCGACATGATCGGTCCGAAGTCGGCTCGGGTCCCCTGTCCCGGAGGCCGACGAGCCCTCCCTCCATGCCGCGATCCCGGGACGTCGCCTGCGTGCGAATTCTCAGCGCCGAGACGCCGCCGCGCCATCCTTCGCAGGCCGGGGCAGGACGTCCAGGTGCCCGCTCCGATCGGGGCGTGGCACGATCGTGGCTTACGAGGAAAGGCCTAACCCCGCAGCGCCTCGAGGAAGATGGCATCCCCACCGCTCGCTCATCTCCGCGTCGTCGACATGGCCGATCTTCGCGGAGCGCTCGCCGGGCGCATTCTCGCCGACCTGGGCGCCGACGTCGTCAAGATCGAACCGCCGGGCGGAGATCCCGGGCGGCTCGTGCCCCCCTTCGCGGGGAACATCGCCTCGGCGGATCGCTCGTTGCCGTTCCTCTTTCGGAACGCGGGCAAGCGCGGCGCGCGCATCCACCTCGACGAGCCGGCAGGAAAACGGCGTCTCGACGCGCTCCTCGCCGCGGCGGACGTCCTGGTCGAGAACCTGGGTCCCGTCGAGGAGGAACGGCGGCGGCTCCGGCCCGAGGACGTGCGGGCCCGCCATCCGCATCTTATCCACGTCGCGATCGCCGATTTCGGTCTCTCGGGGCCGCACGCCGGCTGGCGACTCGAGCCATTGCCTGCCCTCGCCGCCTCCGGGGCCCTCTATGCCTCCGGCTTCCCCGACCGCGCTCCGTGCTGGCTTCCGGGCTACCTGGCGCATGACTGCGCCTCGATCGTCGGCGTCCTGGGTGCGATGGCGGCGGTTCTCGACCGCACGCGGCACGGTCTCGGGCAGACGGTCGAGGTCTCGGTCCAGGAGGCAGCGCTCGCGGGCCTCGACCCGTGGGGGATCGAGCTCGCCGACTACGCGCGCGCCTACCCGATCCTGCCGACGTCGTATCCCCGCGACGCCGAGGGCCCGGCCCTGGTCCTGCCGACCGCCGATGGCCACGTGCGTGTCCTCGCCGTGACGCCGCGACACTGGCGGGCGTTCGCGGCGCTGCTCATGCAGCGTGCGACCGCGGGCGATACGCGAACGCGCTCCGGTCCTCGCGCGGACGATTCGATGCAGCTCGGGACACTCTTCTGGAGGAAGGTCGCGCATCTGCCCCTCCAAGGGGCCATTCTCCCCGCGCTCCACGCGATCTTCGGCACGCTGCGGTTCGTCGCCGGGCGCGCGCTCCGGAACCGCCCCCGCGTCGAGGTCCTGGCGGAGGGGTGGCGGCTCGGCCTGCCCATTGCCCCCGTCAACACGCCCGACGAATTCGTTCACGAGGAGCAGACGCGGGTGCGTGGCTACTTCCGGAGGACCGGGTTTCCGCACCTCGGCGACGCACCGTTCGCGCCGTTCCCGTGCAACCTCGACAGGGCACCGGCGATCCTCGCGCGGCCGGCGCCCGCCCCGGGCGCCGACGACGGCGACTTCCCGCCTCGTGAAACCTCCCCGCTGGGTTCGCGCACGAGCGGTTCGACGCTGGACGACATTCGCGTCATCGACCTCGGTGTCGGCGTCGTCGTTCCCGACCTCTGCCGGCATCTCGCCGAGCTCGGCGCGGACGTGATCAAGATCGAGTCGCGAGCGCATCTCGACTTCCTCAGGCGGTTCTCGGTCGAGCCGGGTTCACCCGATCGCTCGTTCACCTTCAATCACGAGAACCGGGGTCAGCGGAGCATCTGCATCGATCTCGGGATGCCACGCGGCCGGGAGCTGGCGCTCGCGCTCTGCGCGAGCGCAGACGTCGTCGCAGAAAACCGCCAGGGAGGGGTCGTCGCGCGCTGGGGCCTCGACTACGAAGCCGTGCGTCGCGTCCGTCCCGACGTCGTCTACGTCTCCTCGCAGGGCTTCGGGCGGGGCGGACCGCTCGGCGAAGCCCCCGCCTTCGGGATGCTCAACGCCGCCTTCGCGGGCGCCAGCTATCTCTGGAACCACGCGGATGCCCCCTACCCGGCCGGCTCCGCGCTCGAGCACCCCGACCACCTCGCGGGCAAGCTCTGCGCCGTCGCGGTCCTGGCTGCACTCGAGCACCGGCGCCGGACGGGCGAGGGGCAGCTCATCGAGATGGCCCAGACCGAGTTCACCGCGTACCTCATGGGCGAGTTCTACCTGAAGGGTCCGTGCACGGGCCGTCCGGCCCGACCGCAGGGGAACGCGGTCGCCCACGCCTGCCCGCACGGCGTCTATCCGGCGGCCGGTCGCGATCGCTGGATCGCGATCGCGGTCGCGGACGACGAGGACTTCGAGCGCTTCCAGCGCTGTCTCGCCTGGCCGCCGTCCAGGGCGCTCGCGACGCTCGCCGGACGCCTTCTCGTGCGCGAGGACCTCGACCGGCGCGTCGCCGCATGGACGTGCGAGCGCGACGCCGAGGCGGCGGCCGCAATACTTCAGCGTGCTGGCGTGTCGGCGATGGCGGTGCAGGCCCCCGCGGACCACCGGGCCGACTCGCACCTCGCGGCGCGGGGCGCGCTCGACACGGTGCGGGAAGACGTCGGTCCGGTGCGCCACGTGGGGAGGGCGCTCCGCATGAGCAGGACGCCTGTGCGGGTCCTCGGGCCGGCGCCGCGTCTGGGTGCCCACACCGAGGAGGTCCTGAGCCAGGTCCTCGGCGTCACACCCGCCGAGCTCGCGCGCCTCGTGGCCGACGGGACCTGCGGCTGAGAGGCCGCCGCGTCACCCGCACGCTACCGGAAGAAGGGCATCACCTCGGCGGCGAAGCGCGGCATCACGTCGAAGTTGAAGAGGTTGAGCTGCAGGATGAAGTGCGTGACGCCGACGGCGAGGTAGCGCTCGATCTGCTCCGCGACCGCCTCCGGCCTGCCGAGCAGCATCCACGACTGCGCCTCCTCGGGCGAGATGCCCTGGTACATGGCGTAGCCCTGCACCATCGGGCCCCAGGCCTCCGGCCTCTCCTCGAGCGAAGCCGGCAAGAGGACCGATTTCTCGATGCGCTCGACGTCGCGCCCCGCGGTCCGGCAGTGATCGGCCAGGATCCCGATCTTCCGCCGGAAGACTTCGGGCGACCCGAAGCTGTTCCAGGCGTCGGCGTGCCGCGCCACGATGGGCAGCATCCGCTTCTCACCGCTCGCCGCGACCATGATCGGCGGATGGGGCCACTGCACCGGCTTCGGCTCGGCGATCGCCCTGGCGATGCGGTAGTAGCGCCCGTCGAACGTCGCCTCGCGCTCGCTCCACAGCGCACGGATCACCGCGAGAGCCTCGTCCAGCATCGCACAGCGCTCCCGCGCGGTGTGGAACGGGATGCCGAACATCTCGTGATCGGGGAGATACCAGCCCGACCCGATGCCGAGGTCGAGCCGACCTCCGCTGATCACGTCGACGGTCGTGGCCATCTTCGC
>CAZLYE010000545.1:0-4126 GCA_964562865.1 uncultured Binatia bacterium (SeqCode)
GAGGAACGCCCCGAGCGGGACCTCGCTCATGAGCCGGATCCGGACGGCCTCCTCGAGGAGCTCACGCACCCGGTCCGCCGCCTCCTCGAAGGTCGGCTGCCGGGCGACACCGTCGCCGGTCGGCAGGGGGAAGTCCCAGTACGACCGGATGCGGATCCCGTCGGGACCGGCCTCGAGCAGCGATCCCGGTGGGAGCTTCTGCACGCCCGCGAACATCGTGCGCTCGCCAGGGATGAACCCGTGGCTCAGGTAGCTCCGGAGCGAGCCCGCATCGACCTCCTTGGCGAGCATCCCGGTCGCGTGCAGCGCCTTGATCTCGGACGCGAAGAGAAGGGTCCGTCCGCAGACGGCATAGTAGAGCGGCTTCTTCCCCACGCGATCGCGTCCGAGGACGAGCCGCCGCGTCCGGGAGTCGTACAGTGCGAACGCGAACATGCCTCGCAGGTCGGTGACGAAGTCCGCCCCGCGCTCCTCGTACCCGTGGACCGCGGTCTCGACGTCACTTCCGGTCCGGAACGTGTGGCCGTTCCCCGCGAGATCCCGCTTCAGCTCGGGGTAGTTGTAGATCTCGCCGTTCATGACGATCGCGACCGTGCGATCCTCGTTGAACAACGGCTGCGCCCCGTCCGAGACTCCGATGATGCTGAGCCGTCGCATCGCGAGGCCCGCGGGGCCGTCGACCAGCAGGCCTTCGTCGTCCGGGCCGCGATGCACGATGGTCGCCGTCATGGCCCGGAGGGTCGCCTCGGAGGCGTCCGCGCCGTTCAGTGAGAAGGTTCCTGCGATCCCACACATGATCAGGCTGCCCGCCCGAGCGCAAGCTTCAGGTCGAGGAGCTCGCCCGAGTCGTTGCCCACGCCGATCCGTCGCAGCCGGAACGGATCGCAGCCGGGGGCGTTGCAGCCCGTCTCGGCCGTGCAGGCGTACGCGTATCCGGCCCCGCGGAGGCTCGCCAGGTGCTCGGCGAAAAAGTCGTCCCGCTGCCCGTTCGGGAACGCGAAGCCGGCGACCGGACGTCCGGTCTGGGACTCGATTCTCCGCTTGGACGCGTGAATCTCCTCCTCGGCCTGGCCGACGGCCATGCGGGAGAGGATTCCGTGGCTCACGGCGTGCGACCCGATCTCGACGCCGGCTCGAACGAGGGCCCGCACGCCCTCCCAGTCGAGCATCAGGTTCCCGGCGCCGCCGCGTCGTTCCATCATCGCCTCGAGGCCAGCCACGACCCGCTCGCCGTCGCCGGGCAGCGCCTTCAGCGCCTGCCGCAGCCGCGCGACGACCGGCAACGACCCCGGAGCGGCGAGGGCCTCTCGCACCTGCGCGTCGACGGGCTCCCGTCCCGGCCAGGCGGCCGGCGACACGCCCTGGCGCCAGAGCGCCTCGCACGCTTCGCGGAGCCGCTCGCCGGCGGGTCGCGCCGTGCCGTCGACGAAGCTGGTCGAGACGAACACGGTGGCCGGCAGGCCGCGCGTCCGGAGCAGTGGCAGAGCGACGTCGAGGTTGTCGCGATAGCCGTCGTCGAACGTGATGGCGGCGTGGTCTCCGTCGAGCGGCGTCGGGTGGGCGAGGCGCGCCGCCAGCTCCGCCAGCGGGACGACGCGCATCCGGCTCCGCAGCACGTCGAGCTGCCGCGCGAAGGTCGCCGGCGCGACGATCATCCCCAGGTAGTCCGGCTCCTCCGACACCCGGTGGTACATGAGCACGATGGCGCGCCCGGGCGCCCGCCTGGCCCGACGCCAGCTGCGCGCGACCGTCCCGCCTCCCAGACGAGCCACGACCCGGGCGAGGTGTGACACGCTGCTCACGTTCCCTGCTGCCTTTCTTGCACGAAGACGTACCGGTGCACCAGAGCCGCCAGATAGTCGCGCTCGTCCCGCGTGACGAACCCGGAGAGCAGGACCAGGACGACGAAGACGCCGAGGGCCCCGATCTGCCCGACCGCGAGCCACGTGCCCGTGGCGTGCGCGGAGACCACCCGCATCGCCCCCCACGCGACGATCCCGGAGCCCACGATCCGGGCGACCCGGCCGCGCTCGTAGCGGACCCGGTGGCTCCGCTGCGCCAGCCAGGCGCTCCCGCCGAACGCCAGGGCATAGGCCGCCACGGTCGCCCACGCCGCTCCCGTCATCCCGAAAGACGGGATCAGGAGCAGGCCGAAGAGCAGGTTCGACACGGCCGCCGCGACGCCGACCACGGAGAGGGCTCGCGTGCGGCCACCGATGTGGATGCCGGGCGATACGCAGTACTGCAGCGCGCTCAGGGCATAGGCGGCGGCCACGACCGGAACCACCGCTGAGCCCGGCGCGTACTGGTGGCCGATGACGAGTGGGATCACGCTCGTCGACGCTCCCACGAACACGAGCACGACGAAGGTCAGGACCAGCAGCAGGTAGGTCAGCACGCGGGCATACGTCCGCTCGTGGCCCTCCTCCCGACTGATGGCGAAGGCGATCTGCGGCCAGGCGAGCTGGAACGGCCAGGTGACGAGCAGCTGGACCGCCATCCCGAACTTGTAGCCGACGCCGTACTGCGCCACCTCCCCGAGGTCGCGGAACAGGCGCAGGAGATACCGGTCGGAGACGTCCATCACCCAGCTCGACAGCATGGCGGGCACGATGGCGATCCCGAAGGCGAAGAGCGGACGCACCAGCCGTCGGTCGAAGGCGACGCGTCCGCCCGATCCCGTCAGCACGAAGCCGAGCGTCAGCGCGCAGACGTTGGCGGACAGGTTCCCGAGAAGGATGCCCTTCACCCCGAGACCCAAGACGACCACCATCACGAGGTTCAGCCCGAGGCCGAGCAGGAACTGCACGACCGTCACGCAGCTGTATGCGACGGTACGCTCGCGAGCCCGCAGCCCGCCGAGCACCATCCCCACCGCCGCGTAGCAGAGGCTCGACACGACCGCGATCCGCAGCAGCCCCGCGTGGTCGCGGCTGCCCATGAGCAGCAGGCTGATCGGCTCCGCGAAGACGAGCAGCAGCCCGCCGACGACGGCGAACATCGGGAGGCTCGCCGCAAGTGCCGTGCCGAGCACCGCGCGCCGCTCCTCCGGCGTCTCGCAGTCCCGGTGGTACACCTTGTTGATGGCGGAGCCGAGCCCGAGCGTGACGCACATGACCGCGATCGAGAGGAACGCGGTCAGCAGCTCGAGGAGCGCGTACTCGCTCGGCGGAATGATCCGCGTGTAGACCGGGATCAGCAGGAAGCCCGCGACCTGCTGCGCGAGCCCCGTCGCCGCGTAGAGGATCGACGACGACAGGAGTCGCCGGAGCGGGTTGCCCTTCGCCTCCGCCACGTCGTTCGGCACCGCCGCCGCCGTCTCAGCTCGCCCGCGGCTCCGCACCGCCCTCGGCCGGCCTCCGCAGGAGTGCGCGCGTCGCGTCGACGACCTCCTCGACGCCGATGCCCTCCAGGCAATACCGGCGGTCGCGATGGCAGGTGAGCGGTGGGCCGGCCCAGCACGGCCGACACCAGATACCGTCGCGCTCGACGATCGTGGCGCGCCCCACGGGCGCATTCTTCTCGACCGGCGTCGGCCCGAAGATCGCCGCCACCGGGACCCCGAGTCCCGCGGCCACGTGCATCAGGCCCGAGTCGTTGCTCACCAGCGCGTCGCAACGGGCGACGAGCGCGATCACGCGCGCGAGGTCCTCGCTCCTGACGACGTGGATCCGCGGCGAGTCGGGAAGCTCGAGCGCCGGCAGGAGGTCCGTCTCGCCCGGGCCGAGGAACACGAGCACGCCGGCGTCGCCCGACGCGGCCAGCCGACGGGCGACCTCTCCGAACCGGCTCGCGGGCCAACGCTTCTGTGCATTCACCGACTCGCAGCCCGGATGCACTCCCACGATGTACGGGAGGTCCTCGAAGCCGAGGTGGCGCAGGGCCGCGTCCGTCCACTCCATCGCGTCCTCGTCCCGCGAGACCTGCGTGCGCCGCGTGGCCGGCCGCCCCGTGAACTCGAGCAACGCGAGATGCCGGTCGAGCTCGTGGCCGCTCCGGTCGATGCACGTGAAGGTGTTCAGCAGTCCGCGGTGCTCGTCCGCGGCAAACGCGATGCGGAAGCGACAGCGTGCGATCGCGAGCAGGGCCGACATGTAGACGGTCGGCAGGAAGTACGTCGCGAGGG
>CAZLYE010000546.1:0-2974 GCA_964562865.1 uncultured Binatia bacterium (SeqCode)
CCGCCGCGCGCGCCGCCCTCGCCGAGCACCTGGCCGCGCAGGTGATGCGCGACCTCATGGTTCTCAAACCGTCGCTCCTGACGGAGATCTCGAAAGGCTGACTCCCATGCTGACCGAGTTCGACGACTACCTGATCCATCAGACGGCCGAGCCGATCGCCGCGCCGGGAACGGGCGACCGGAACTTCTACGACCGACACTTCTTCAACGGCTTCACGCGCGCGGGCGACCTGTACTTCGGCGTGGCGCTCGGGCTCTACCCGAACCGGCGGGTCATGGACGCGGCGTTCACCGTGATCCGCGACGGAAAGCAGCAGTCCGTGCGCGCCTCCCGGCTCGCGCCGGTCGAGCGCGGCGAGACGCGGGTCGGGCCGATCGCGATCGAGGTGGTCGAGCCGCTCCGCACGCTCCGCGTGCGCGTCGCCCCGAATGCGTTCGGCGTCGAGGCCGATCTCGTGTTCCGCGCGCGCGGCATCCCGATCGAGGAGCCGCGCTTCACCTGGCGCGTCGAGAACCGCCTCCTGATGGACGTGACGCGACTCACGCAGTTCGGGCTCTGGGAGGGATCGATCACGGCGGGCGGACGGCGACTCGCGATCGCGCCGGCCAACGTGCTCGGCGTCCGCGACCGCTCGTGGGGCGTGCGCCCGCTCGGCGAGCCCGAGGGTGGCGCGCCCGGCCTCCCGCCGCAGTTCTTCTGGCTCTGGTCGCCGATCCACTTCGACGACGTCTGCACCCATTTCGACGTGAACGAGGACGCCGAGGGCCGGCGCTGGCACGCCGCCGGGATGATGCTCCACCTGGCGGACGCCGTCGTCGAGCCGATGGCGTCGGTCGCGCACCGGATCCGCTGGCAGCCGGGCACGCGGCGCGCGGCGAGCGCGGAGATCCGCCTGACGCCGTACCGCGGCGACCCGCTCGTGATCACGCTCGAGCCGCTCCTCGACGCGCAGATGCTGGGGCTCGGCTACGTACACCCCGAGTGGGGGCACGGGATGTGGAAGGGCGAGAACGCCGTCGCCGGCGACGGGTGGACGCTCGCCGAGATCGACCCGATGGAGCCGCGCCACCTGCACGTCCAACAGGTCTGCCGCGCGCGGATGGGGAAGCGCGAGGGCGTCGGCATCCTCGAGCAGATCGCCCTCGGCCCGCACGCGCCGTCGGGCTTCCGCTCGCTCCTCGACCCGGCGGAGTGATGGCCATGGGGCTGCGGCTGTGACGCCCGAGCCGTTCTTCGCCCGCCTCCACGTCGTCGTGCGTGAGCTCCGCGGCGTGCACGCGTGGCTCATCGCCACGTTCCGCGGCTACTTCACCCGCGCGCCCGGCTGGGTGCTTCTCACGACGCGCGGCCGGAAGACGGGGCTGCCGCGCGAGGTGCTGCTCCCGTGCACGCGCTTCGACGGGACGGTCCTCGTGATGTCGACCTACGGCGAGCGCTCGGACTGGATGAAGAACCTCCGGCGCGACCCGCGCGTGCAGGTGACCCACCGCGGGCGCGTCGTGGACGCCCGCGCAGAGGTGGTGGAGGACCTCCCGCGCCGGCAGGCGCTCGTCACGGCGCACCCGTTCGCCCCGGCCGCGCCGTTCGCGCTCGTGCACGTCGTCGCGCTCACCGTGCTCCGCCCGTTCGTGATCCTCTTCCTCCGCGTGTGGGTCCGGAGGCGGCCGATCGTGCTCTTTCACATGGGAGAATCGCGATGAGGTGCTCCGTCCTCCTCCACACCCAGCGGGTCGACCTGGGCTCCGAGTTCGTGAGCGCCGAGTCGGTGGCTGCCGTCGCCCGCGCCGCCGAGCGGGCCGGCTTCGACTCGGTGAGCGTCACCGACCATCCGTTCCCGCAGGACGAGTGGATGCGCTCCGGCGGGCACCACGCGCTCGACCCGTTCGTCGCGCTCTCCTTCGCCGCGGCCGCGACGATGCGGATCCGGCTCCTCACCTTCATCTACGTCCTCACGTATCGGAACCCGTTCCTCAGCGCGAAGTCGGCGGCGAGCCTCGACGTCCTCTCCGGCGGGCGGCTGATCTTCGGGGTGGCCGCGGGCTACCTCGAGCCCGAGTTCCAGGCGCTCGGCGTCCCGTTCGCGGAGCGCGACGACCTCGCCGACGAGGCGATCCGCGCGATGCAGCGCGCCTGGACCGAGGAGGGCGTCCACTTCGAGGGACGACACTTCGCCGCGCACGGGCACACCGCGCTGCCGCGGCCCGTGCAGAAGCCGCGTCCACCGATCTGGGTGGGCGGCAACAGCCGGCGCGCGATCCGGCGGGCCGTCGAGCTGGCCGACGGGTGGATGCCGATCTTCAACCCCGCACAGCACGCGAGCCGTCGCCGCACGCCGGCGATCGAGTCGGCGGCCGACGTCCGCGAGCGGCTCGCGTATGCCGCGGAGGTCGCGCGGCAGGCCGGCCGCACCGCGCCGCTCGAGGTCGCGCTCACGGCGCGCGGCCTCGGGACGTTCGGCACGCCGCGCTTCGATCGCGAAGCCTTCGTCGCCGACGTCGTCGAGCTCCACGCGGCGGGTGTCACCTACCTGAACGTCAACCTGCCGGCCGCGACGCGCGTCGAGCACGCCGACCGGATCGCGCGGTTCGGGGAGGAGGTCCTCCCCCGCCTGCCCTGAGGAGGAGTCGATGCCGCACAACGTGCCCGAGTTCCAGTTCGGCGAGAACGCGCTCGCGCTCCGCCAGTTCCTCTACGAGTACTGGTGCGCCCACGGCCACGGCCCGAACCTGCGCGCCGCGCACGAGGCGACGCACCTCCCGCGCGAACGCCTCATCGAGGCGTACCGCGAGCTGGACCTCGGCCTCATCTGCACGATCGACCACGCCACGCAGAACTGCAATCTCCTGAAGCTCCAGCCGTTCTCGAGCTACCCGAGCCAGGTCGCAGTCCACCTCGACGGCCGCTTCCACACGTGGGCCGGCTGCGCGATGGAGTCGATCGCGCTCTCCCGGATGCCGCCCTTCGCGGGGAAGGA
>CAZLYE010000547.1:0-5820 GCA_964562865.1 uncultured Binatia bacterium (SeqCode)
ATCCTCGCGTCGCGTCTCGAACCACATCGGCCGTGGAACGTCGGTTACTGCACGGCGCGCGGCGCGTCCAGGACGCCCCCCTACTCACAGCGCGTGATCCCGGGCACACTCCGGCGATGCGGACCGAGCGCCGCCCTGCCGCCGGCTGAGCGACGATGAGCACGGTCGTCGGCTCCGAGATCATCGACCCGCTCTACTACGGTCGCTACGGCTACCCCCACGCCTCCTGGGCCTGGCTCCGCCGTCATGCCCCGGTCGCCCGGTTCGAGCCGCCGGGGATGGCCCCGTTCTGGGCCATCACGCGCCACGAGGACTGCGGCGCGATTCTCCGCGACCACCGCCGGTTCGTGATCGGGCCGCGGATGGCGGTCTTCCCCGAGGAGCAGGCGCCCATGGATGCGCCGCCGTTCCACCACCTCCTCAACATGGACCCGCCGGAGCACGGCCGGTACCGCAACCTCCTGAGCCAGCACTTCACGCCGAAGGCGCTCGAGGCGAAACGGTCGGCGGTCGGCGCCATCGTCGACGAGACGCTCGATTGCGCGGCCGAGCGGTCGGAGGTCGACTTCGTCGAGGAGTTCGCCGCGCTCATCCCCCTTGCCGTCATCGCCGAGATGCTCGGCATCCCGCGCGAGGACTGGCGGCTCGTCTTCCGTCTCTCGAACACGCTCCTCGGCGCGGCGGACCCGGAGTACCAGGAGGGGGCGACGCTGGGCGAGACGGCGGAGCGCGCGCGGCAGGAGTTCCTCCAGTACTTCGCGCGGCTCACCGCCGCGCGCCGGCGCGAGCCGCGCGACGACTTCATCACGGCGCTCGCCAACGCCCAGGTCGACGGGCGGCCCATCCCGGACTGGGAGCTCCTCTCCTACTACGTGCTCCTGATCGTCGCGGGCAACGAGACGACGCGCAACGCCACGTCCGGCGGCCTGCTCGCGCTGATGGACAGTCCCGGCGAGCTCGCGCGCCTCCGGCGCGACCCGGCGACCGTCCCGACGGCCGTCGAGGAGATCGTCCGCTGGGTGAGCCCGGTCGTCCAGTTCTGCCGCACCGCACTCGAGGACGTCGACATCCGCGGGACGCGCGTCCGCAAGGGCGAGGCCTGCTGCATCTTCTACCCGTCGGCCAACCGCGACGAGGACGTCTTTCCGGATCCGTTCACCTTCCGCGTCGACCGCACCCCGAACGAGCACTACGGGTTCGGCATCGGCGTCCACTTCTGCCTCGGCGCGAACCTCGCTCGCCTGGAGCTCCAGGAGATCTTCCGGCGCCTCGCGGCGCGGGTGGACGAGGTCGAGCCGGCCGGGCCCGTCGAGCGGATGCACTCGAGCTTCGTCGGCGGGATCAAGCGGATGCCGATCCGCTGGCGCGTCCGGAGGGCGGGTTGACGCGCGTCGCGGCCGTCGTCGGCGTGGGCACGGGCCTCGGCGCGGCGCTCGCCCGCCGGTTCGCGCACGGGTACGCCGTGGCACTCGTCGCGCGCGGGGAGGCGAAGCTCGCCGAGCTCGCCCGCGAGATCCGCGACGCCGGCGGGCGCGCGCTCGCCGTCCCGGCCGACGTGAGCAGCGCGGAGGAGATCGACCGCGCCTTCGAGCGCGTGCGGCGCGAGCTGGGCGAGGTCGACGTGCTCCTCTACAACGCGGCGATGCGTCCCTTCGGGCGGCTGATGGAGACCAAGCCCAGCACGTTCGAGAACACGTGGCGGGTGAACGCGTTCGGCGCCTTCCTCTGCTCCCGCGCCGTCGTGCCCGGCATGCTCGCGAAGGGATCCGGCGTCGTCATCTTCACCGGCGCCACGGCCGGGACGAAGCCGTTTCCGACGTCCGCCGCGTTCGGTCCCGCGAAGTTCGCGCTGCGTGGGCTGGCGCAGGTCATGGCGCGCGACCTCGGGCCGCAGGGGATCCACGTGGCCTACGTGAACGTGGACGGCCCGATCGACATGCCGTTCATCCACCAGATCCGTCCCGACCTGCAGAAGGACGACATGCTGGCACCGTCTGCGATCGCCGAGACCTTCTGGCACCTCGCGCATCAGGACAGGAGCGCCTGGACGCAGGAGCTCGACGTCCGGCCGTTCAAGGAGAAGTTCTGACCCGCTTCTCCGCGTGACGGCGGAGGAACGCGATCGTCATCGGCCAGGCCTGCTCCGCGGCCCGCGCGTTGGCGCCGTCCTGCCCGGCCTGCGCGCGCAGGAAGCCGTGGCCGGCGCCGTCGAAGACGTGCGGCTCGTACGACTTCCCGAGCGCCGCCATCGCGGCCCGCGTGGCCTCGATCGTCGCGCCCACCCGCGCGTCGTCCCCGCCGTAGAGCCCGAGGACGGGCGTCTTCACGGCCGCGAGCGCGGCGCGGTCCGTCGGCGCGGTTCCGTAGTAGACCACCGCCGCGTCGAGGCCCGGCTGCGCCGCCGCGTACGCGAAGGCCGTCGACCCACCCCAGCAGAACCCGACGGCCGCGCTCCGGCCGCTCGCGGACGGCAGCGCCAGGGCGTACGCGCGGACGGCGTCCAGGCGGACGAGGACCTCGTCGCGCGTGAGACCCGAGACGGCCTTCGTCACGTCGTCGCGGCTCGCGTAGGCCTCCGTGCCGCCGCCGCCGGGGCCCTTGCCCGAGAGCAGGTCGGGCACGATCGCAATGAAGCCTTCCGCGGCGAGCTGATCGGCGACGGCCCGCACCCAGTCCGTGAGCCCGAAGATCTCGTGGACCACGACGACGACGAGAGCGCGGTCCTTCCGCTCCGGGTGCACGATCCACGCACGCACCGGCGTGCCGTGCACGTCGACGGTCACGAGCTCGCCGTGCCGGGGCGAGGCGTCGAGCCGCGCCTTGGCCGCCTCCTCGCCCG
Organism: uncultured Binatia bacterium (SeqCode); assembly: GCA_964562865.1. Taxonomy (GTDB): domain Bacteria; phylum Desulfobacterota; class Binatia; order DP-6; family DP-6; genus CAZLYE01. The sequence goes on from CAZLYE010000547.1 coordinate 2,840, forward strand.
CCGGCAGCCGCGGGCCTCCCGCGAGCGCGGTCGACCCGACGACCCCGGCGAGCGTGAAGGCGAGGAGCCGCTTCATGCGCGGCGCGCTTCGCACGACGTGCCGGTGGCGTCAAGACGTCCCCGCCTCACAGCGAGCGGAGGAACGCGAGCAACCGCGCCTGCGCGCTCGCGGGGAGCGCGACGAAGCGATCGCGCGCCGAACGCGCCTGTCCGTCGTGTGCGCGAACGGCGTCCTCGATCGTGGCGGCGCGCCCGTCGTGGAGGTAGGCCGCCGCGAGCCGGAGCCCCCAGAGGGGCGCCGTCCGCATCTCCTGACCGTGCGCGAGGCCCTGCTCGATCCCATCGCCGAGGGGTCCCATGTCGTGGAGCAGGAAGTCGGAGTACGGATGGAACACCTGGAACTGGAGCGCCTTCACCGGGCTCGTGCCGGTGACGAGCGTCCGGACGTGACAGCTCGCGCAGCCGATGCGATCGAAGAGCTGGCTGCCCGCGAGCTCGGCGCGACCGACCGGAGCGCGCGGCGGCGGGGCGAGGAAGCTCATGAAGTCGTGGAAGAGGTGCACGTCCGTGCCGTCGTCCTCCGGGTCGGGGACGGGATCGCAGGCGAGGAGACTGCAGTCGCCCTGCGGGCAGTTCTCGTTCGGGAAGAAGGGATTCGTGATGCCCATCTCGTTCAGGTACGCGTCCCCGGAGAAGGCGAGGAGGCTCGGCTCCTGGCCCTTCCAGCCGAACTTGCCGACCGCCTGCTTTCCCGTCGTCACGTCGGTCACGAGGTTCGGGCGACCGGCAGTTGCCGGTTGCCGTCGCGCCTCGTACGCCGCGAGGCCGAGGAACATCGCGTCGGGCACCGCGTCGACGAGGCCGAGCCCGAAGAGCGGCGTGGTGCGTCGGCCGGCACGGATGGTCGCCTCCGGCGGCACGACCTCGCCGACGAAGTCGCAGGTGCCCTGCACGCCGATGCCCATCGACTGGATGAGCGACCCGCCGTGCGACGTCATGGGATCGAAGACACCGTTCGTCGTCGTGCCGAAGCGCGTCTCGACCTGCGTGCCGCCGCCGCCCGTCGCGCCGAGGTTGTGGCACGCGGCGCACGAGTCCGCGTTGAAGACGGGCCCGAGGCCGTCCGCGACGTCCTCGACCTCCTCGAACGTGTCGCGGGCCGTGCCGAATCGTGCGAGCTGATCCGCGGTCAGGCCGGGAAGCGGCGCGCCGACCTGGGCCATCGCGGCCGTCGCGAGCAGTACCATCGACCCAGTCATCGCTCTCGTCAGTGTCCGTCGTGCACGCATCATCATTCACCTCCGCGTGCGAAGGGTCGCAACCGACGTGCCACCGGCGACGTGCGGCGCGCGTGACGCGGAGCCAGCGCGCGCGCCGAGCGCCACTTCATGCTCCGCCGCCGGATCATGCGGCGCCGTCGGACGACGTCCGACGTTCCTCCGTGCGTGCGGCGTACGACGGTCCCGCGGCGGCGGGCTCGTCTCGCCACGTTCGCCCGGGGAAGGCTCGTCCGCCGGTCGGAGGACGCGTGCGCCGATCGGGAACGCGCGGGCGCGCCGCGCTATCGCGTCATCGACCGCGCGGCAGACGACCGGAGCGCTCCCGCGCGCTCGGCGAACGGGCGCAGCGCGCGCGCGAGGTCCTCGGTCTTCACCGGCTTCGCGATATACGCGTCGAGGCCGGCCGCGAGGCAGCGCTCGCGGTCGCCCTCCATCGCGCGCGCCGTCATCGCGATGATCGGCAGGTGACCGCCGCGCTCGGCCTCCCGGCGGCGGATGACGGCAGTCGCCTCGAAACCGTCCATCTCCGGCATCTGCACGTCCATCAGCACGGCGTCGTACGTGTCGCGCTCGATCGCGGCGACCGCCTCCGCCCCGTTGCCGACCGCGAACGCGCGGCACCCGAGCCGCGCGAGCATCTGCAGCGCGACCTGCTGGTTCACGGCATTGTCCTCCGCGACGAGGACGCGGAGCCCGAGATCGACCGCCGGGCTCGACGGCGCGTGCCGCAGCTCCTCGGGTTGCACCTCTCCCGCCACGGCACCGACGACCTCGAGGAGGTGGGACTGACGCACGGGCTTCGTGAGCGCCGCCGCGAAGCCCTTCGCCCGCATCTCGGCGGCGGTGCCGCGGGCACCGACTGACGAGAGGAGCACGAGCGGCAGCGCCGCGAACCGCGGGTCGGCCCTGATGGCGGCGGCCGTCATCTCGCCGTCCATCTCGGGCATGTGCATGTCGAGGAGGACGACCTGGTACGGCTCGCGTGCCGCCGCCGCGTCGAGTGCCGCCAGCGCCGCCGCACCGCCCACCGCCTCCCCGGTGACGCACCCCCACGAGCGGAGCTGCTCGCAGAAGATGCGCCGGTTCACGTCGAAGTCGTCCACGACGAGCACGCGGAGCCCGGCGAGGGGGGCCGGCGCGCGTTTCGGCTGCACGTCCGCGGTCTGCTGCTTCTCGAACTCGATCTCGGTCCAGAAGGTGCTGCCCCGGCCGGGCTCGCTCTCCAGCCGGAGCTCGCCGCCCATCAGCGTCACGAGCCGGCGGCTGATCGTGAGGCCGAGGCCCGTGCCGCCGTAGCGACGGGTCGTCGACCCGTCGGCCTGTGTGAAGCTGTCGAAGATGATCTCCTGGCGATCCTTCGGGATCCCGATGCCGGTGTCGCGCACCGTCACGCGGACCCGCGCGTGCGTCGCGGTCTCGGACACGAGCGCGGCCCCGAGGGTGACGCGCCCCCGATCCGTGAACTTGATGGCGTTGCCGAGCAGGTTCATGAGCACCTGGCGGAGGCGGTGCGGGTCTCCGACGACGTGGTCAGGGACGCCGGGCGGCACCGCGCTGCTCAGCTCCAGGTCCTTCGCGAAGGCGCGCGGAGCGAGGAGATCCGCCACCTCCTCCATCACGTCACGGAGGTTGAAGGGGATGTGCTCGATCGTCATCTTCCCCGCCTCGATCTTCGAGACGTCCAGGATGTCGTTGATGACG
>CAZLYE010000548.1:0-3399 GCA_964562865.1 uncultured Binatia bacterium (SeqCode)
CCTTCCTCATGACCTCGATGCACTGGCTCGACCCGAGCGCCGCGGCAGGGCCCCGGGCGGTCAAGCTCGACATGCGGCGGGTACTTCACGGCGAGCAGGAATTCGAGTACGTGAAGCCGATCCACGCCGGCGACGTGCTGAAGGTCCGCTCGCGCACGAGGGACGTGTTCGAGAAGGCCGGGTCGCGCGGCGGGAAGATGCTGTTCGTGGTGATGGAGAGCGAGTACCGGAACCGCCAGGGCGAGGTCGTCGCGTACTCGCGCAGCACGACCATCCAGACCGAGGGAACCGTCAAGTCGTAGGAGGTTGGCCATGACGGAGCGGAAGCGGATATTCTTCGAGGACGTCCGCGAGGGCGCGGAGGTCCCACCGTTCGTGGTCGAGCGGCTCGGCCGGATGGACCTCGTGCGCTACGCCGGCGCATCGGGCGACTTCAACCCGATCCACACCGACGAGGAGTTCGCGCGCGCCGCCGGCAACCCGACGGTCTTCGGCCACGGGATGCTGACCGCGGCGTTCGTCGGGAAGTGCGTCACGGACTTCGTCGGGCACGAGAACCTCCGCCGCTTCAAGGTCCGGTTCGCCACCCGGGTCTGGCCGGGCGACACGATCACCTGCAAGGGCCGCGTGACGAAGAAGTACGAGCAGGACCGCGAGAAGCGGATCGACGGCGAGGTGGTGGCGATCAACCAGAAGGGCGAGATCGCGGTGTCCGGGACGTTCAGCGCGGTGCTCCCCTCGCGCGGGTGAGCGGGCTCGCAGGACGGACGGCGCTCGTCACCGGCGGCGGCCGCGGGATCGGCCGTGCCATCGCCCTCCACCTCGCGCGCGACGGCGCGGCCGTCGGCATCGTGGATCTCGAGCGGGCGACGGCGGAGGCCGTCGCGGGGGAGCTCGTCGCGGCCGGCGGACGCGCGACGGGCGTCGCCGCCGACGTGGCGGAGCGGCCGGCGGTCGACGCCGCCGTGCGCGCCGTCGAGGCGGCCCTCGGGCCCGTCGACGTCCTCGTCAACAACGCGGGGTGGGAGCGGCTCGCGCTCTTCGCCGAGAGCGAGCCGGCGCTGTGGGACCGGCTCGTGGCGGTGAACTTCCGGGGGCCCCTCAACGTCACGCACGCGGTCGTCGGCGGCATGATCGCCCGCCGCCGGGGACGGATCGTCAGCATCGCGTCCGACGCGGGCCGGGTCGGGAGCACGGGCGAGGCCGTCTACTCGGGGTGCAAGGCCGCGGTGATCGGGTTCTCGAAGGCGCTCGCCCGCGAGGTCGCCGGTCACGGCATCACCGTCAACGTCGTCTGCCCGGGCCCGACGGACACCCAGCTCCTCGCGGACGTGATGGCGGGCGAGCGCGGCCAGAGGATCCTCGCCGGGATGCAGCGTGCCATCCCGCTCGGACGCCTCGCGAGGCCGGAAGACGTGGCGGGAGCCGTCGCGTACCTCGTCTCCGACGAGGCCGCCTACGTGACGGGGCAGGTCCTGAGCGTGTCGGGCGGGCTCACCATGGCGGGATAGGGGAGCCCCCTCCCGCTTTCCGCTACCCGGGTGGGGGCCGCTCGTAGTACGAAGCCGTGCCGGGGGCCATGTCGCGACCACTCGTGCTCGGCTTGCTCTTTGCGACGCTCGCCGCGGCGACGCCGGGCGGCGCGACCACCGCGGAGGACCTCTGCGGGACCCCACTCCCGGATCCCTGCGTCATCACGAGCCCGCACGCCGTCGACGACGGCTCGACGCTCGACTTCGGGACGGGGGGGCTGATCCTCAGCACGTCGGCCGGGCAGCTCGACGTCGGGGCGGGCACCATGACGATCGAGGCCGGCAGCGTCACGCTGCAGCCGTCGGCGAAGCTCCTCGGCGCCGGTGGGACGATCGTCATCCGGACGACCGGCGTTCCCGGATCGATCGCGGTCGAGGCGGGCGCCAGGATCGACGTCTCGGCCACCGACGCGGCGGGGACGATCGATCTCGGCGCCGATGGGGACGTGACGGCGGATGGCGACCTCCGGGCGGAGGGAACCTCGGGGACGGGCCTCGGGGGCGCCGTGCACGTCACGGGGGACGGTGCGGTGTCCCTGGGCAACGTGCTGGCGGACGGCGGCGCCAGCTTCCCGGTCGACTGGCGGGCCACGATCGGCCTGACGGCTGGCGGGCCACTCGCGCTGAACGGCGTGGTCGACGTCTCGCACGGGGAGTGTTTCTATTGCGAGATCGACCTCGCTGCGGGCGGCGACCTCACGACCGCGAAGCGCATCGCGGCACGCGCCAACGACGCGGGCGGCGACGGGGGCGAGGTGACCGTCGGCGCCGGCGGGTCGGTCGTGCTCGGCAACGACATCATGGCCCAGGGCGGCGGCAGCGGGGGCGACGGCGGCGACGTCACGATCCAGGCCAGCGGGGACATCCAGGTGAACGGCTCCCTGCTCCTCGGCGGCACGTCTCCCGACGGCGACGGTGGGACGTTCGAACTCGACGCCGGGCGCGACGTCATCCAGGGCACGGGCTCCGTGTTCGACGCGGAGGCCGGCGGCGACGGGTGCGGCGGGTCGCCGACCTCGGTCAGCGCCGGCCGGGACGTGTCGCTGCAGGTCGTCCGCCTGGGCGGCGGTTCGTGCGATTCGGGCTCGCTCGACGTGGGAGCGGGACGCGATTTCGCGCTCCTCAACGTGATCGATGGCAACGCCAGCTCGGACGGCGACGGCGCGGACATCCGTGCGGTCGCCAGCGGAACGGTGACCGTCGACGGGGACATCCGGGTGAGCGGGACGAGCGCGGGCTCGGGCGGCTCGATCTACCTCGAGGGATGCGACCTCACGGTGACGGCGGGCGTGCAGCTGCTCGCGGACGGCGAGTTCGGCACGGGCGAGCTGGCCGCGCACGAACAGCTCACGATGAACGGCACGCTCGACACGGGTTACGGAAACACGCTGCGGTTCGGCGACGCGAGTCGGCCCCCGAGCATCGGCGGCCCGGTCCGGCCGCCGACCGTCCCCGTCCTGGACCCGTCGCTCACCCCCTGCGCGACCGCGCGCGTGTGCGGAGACGGGATCGTGGAGAGCCCGGAGGAGTGCGACGACGGCAACACGAACTCGTGCGACGGCTGCTCCGCCGCCTGCACCCGCGAGGTGTGCGGCAACGGTCGGGTCGACTGCGCGGAGGACTGCGATCCCCCCGACGGCGTGCGCTGCGACGGCTCCTGCCATACGATCGTCACGCCCGTTCAGCGCCTTCCCGGGTCGACGAGCTCCGCCGGCTGCCAGGCGGAGTGGGAGGTCGAGAACGCGAAGGGCATGCTGAATCCGACGAATGGGCTGCCCGAGCGCGCCCAGCCGTGCACGGACGGCGACCCGGCGTGCGACGGCGACGGGGTGGTGAACGGCGTGTGCAGCTTCCGGGCCCGGCTCTG
>CAZLYE010000549.1:0-3310 GCA_964562865.1 uncultured Binatia bacterium (SeqCode)
CACGACCGGCGCGAGCAACTCCACCTGGCTCACGGCCGAGGACTTCGCGCGCGACGCGGAGGCGATCCGCGCGGCGCATCCCGACGTCTTCGCGCCGGGGCGGATCATCCTGAACCGCTTTCCGTTCATGGCGGCGCCGGCACACCTGATCCAGCTGATCGCGCAGCGCGGCGGGGGCGTCGCCGTCCCGGCCGGCAACATCAACTGGGACGTGCCGTTTCCCCGCGCGCTCGACCTCGCCCGGGAGACGGGCGCCCACGTGCTCGCGGCGCTCCCGCTCGAGCCGATCGTCCTCGGCGAGATCGCGCGGGCGCGCGGGCTCGACCCGGGCGACCTCGCGATCGACGCGCTCTTTCTCGGCGGCGCGCCGCTCCCGCCCGCGCTCCAGCGCCGTCTCGCGCGCGTCTGGCGCGCCCGGGTGATCGAGCTCTACGGATCGACGGAGACGATGCTCCTCGGCACGTCGTGCGCGTCGGGGACCCTCCATCCCGAGACCGCGCTCGCGCACTGCGAGGTCCTGCCGCTCGACGGCACCGCGGAGCGGCGGCTCGTCGTCACGACGATCGGCGTCGAGGGGAGCCCGCTCGTCCGCTTCGACACGGGCGACGTGGTGCGGACGGCCCCGCGCTGTCCGTGCGGCGACCCGCGCCCGGGGCTGGTCGTGCTCGGGCGGAGCGTCGACGCGGTCGAGCTGGCGGGCCGCCGTCTCTACCCGTACGACCTGATCGACGCCGCGGCCGCCGCGGCGGACGCCCTCGACAGCTCCGTCTTCTTCGTCGTCGTGCTGCCCGACCGCCTCCTCCTCCGGGTCGAGACGCCGCTCGGCCGGGCCGAGGAGGCGCGCGGCGTGCTCGCGGACCGGCTCCCCGGGATCCCGGCCGAGGTCGAGCCGGTCGAGCCGGGGATGCTGCTCGACGTCGAGCTGCTCTCGCGCAGCCCGAGCGTCTACAAGCCGGTCGTCCTGAGCGACTGGCGGCGTCCGGGCCGCCGGATCCTCACGGTCGGGGAGGGGATGATCGAGTGGCCGCGCCCGACGTGGAGCGAGGGGCGCCGCTGGCTCTCGCGCACGCTCCGGACGGCGGCAAGGCGGCGGCGGCTCGGCCGTGGTTTGGCGCCGGACGCAGCGCGCTGATATATGGCGCGAGCGATGGGGCGGTTCCGGCTGGACGCCGGGGGGGTGGGAGCGGCGCGGGAGCGGGCCGCTGCCCTCGGGACCTCCGCGGGCGTCGAGCTCGCCCGGCGCGCCCGTGACGGTGCGACGCTCGGCGACGAGGAGCTGGTCGCGCTGCTGCTCGCGCCCGACGTCGCGACGGACGATCTCCTCGCGCTCGCGCGGGCCCGGCGCCCCGCCGGTGGCCCGCGCGTCGAGACCTTCTCGCCGCTCTACCTCACCAACGAGTGCGACGCCGAGTGCTTCATGTGCGGCATGCGGCGGACGAACGACGACCTCGTCCGCGAGACCGCCGACGAGGCGACGGCCGAGGCCCAGCTCGACATCCTCCGCCGGCGCGGCATCCGGGCCGTCGCGCTCTTGACCGGCGAGTACCACCACGGCCCCGTCCGCGATCGGATGATCGGGCGTGCGGCCGAGGCGCTCGGCGCCGCCCTCGAGCGCGGCTTCGTCCACGTGCTGATCAACATCGGCGCGCTCGAGCAGCGCGAGTACGACGCGCTGCTGGCGCACGTGCCGCGACGCGCGGACGGCCGGGTCGTCCCCCAGGTCACGATGTGCACCTTCCAGGAGACGTACAGCCCGGCGTTCTACGCCCGCTTCATGGGGACGAATCCGGAGAACCCGCGGAGTGACTTCAGGCGGCGGCTCGAGAACTTCGACCGCGCGTGCGACGCCGGGATGTGGGTCGCAAACCCCGGCGTGCTGCTCGGGCTCAACCCCGACGTCGGCTACGAGCTCCTGGCTCTCCTCGCCCACGTCCGCCACCTCCGGCGCCGGGGGATGGAGGTGTACGTGAGCCTCCCGCGCCTGCGGAAGGCGAGCGGGACGCCGTACGCCGCCGGCGTGAGCGACGACGCGCTCGCGCGCATCGTCGCCGTGCTGTCCTTCGGCGTCCCGGATGCCAAGGTCGTCATCTCGACGCGCGAGCCGCCCGCGATGCAGCGCCGGCTCCTCCCGGTGATCGGGGTCCTGACGCCCGGGTCGCCCGGCGTCGCGCCCTACACGGAGACGGGCGCGCGCTTCGAGCTCGAGGCGAGCCAGTTCGAGGTCCTCGACCACCGTCCGATCGAGGTGATCCTCGGCGAGCACATCGCCGCCGGCGCCACCATCGACTGCTTCGAGCCCGCCGCGCGGGCGTGAGCGGGCCGTGCGCCCGGCCGTCATCCTCGGGACGAATTTCGTCGTCGGAGTCGCCGCGCTCGGGTGGGTGCTCCACGGTCATGGCGCGCCGGCCCTCGCGCTGCTCGCGCGCCGCCCCGACCCCGTGCTGCTCGCGCTCTTCGCCCTCGCCGTCGCGGTCTGCGTCCTCGCGTACGCCCTCCGCTGGCACACCCTGCTCGCCGGGCTCGGGCGCCCTCCCGGCCTCCCGGCGCTGAGCGCGTACCGGCTGGCCGGGCAGAGCCTCTCCTCGGTCATCCCGAGCGCCAAGCTCGGCGGTGAGCCGCTGCGGGTCTTTCTCCTCGTGCGCGACGGCGTCCCGGCGGGCCGCGCGATCGCCGCGGTGGTGGTCGACCGCACGCTCGAGATGGGAAGCGCCGCCGCCTTCGCATGCCTGTACGCCGTGCTGCTACTCCGTCGCGGCGAGCCCGAGCTGGAGGGGGCACTCGTGACCGTCTCGCTCGCCGCGGCGGCGCTCGTCGTCGGCGTGACGCTCACCGTGCGACGGCTCCGGCGCGGCGCGGGGCTCGTGACCGCGGTCGCGCGCGTCACCGGGCTCGACCGCCTGCCGTTCGTCCGCGGGCGCCTCCACGTGCTCGCGGCCGCGGAGGACGACGTGACGCGCCTCCTCGCGGAGCCCGGACGCCTCGTCCGCGCGTTCACCGCCGGGCTCGCCGCGAACGCGATCGTGCTCCTCGAGTACCATCTCCTGCTGGCGGCGTTCGGGCTCCCGGCGGGCCCGCTCGCCGTCGTGGCGGCGATCTTCGCGACCGGTGCCGCGCACTCGCTCCCCGTCCCGGCGGCGGTCGGTGCCCTCGAGGGCGCCCAGATGTGGATCTTCGGGACCCTCGGACACCCCGCGGACGTCGGCCTCGCGGTCGGGCTCGCCGTGCGGCTGCGCGAGCTCGTGTGGATCGTCCCCGGCCTCGTCTACCTCGCCGTGCGCGGGATCGGCCCGCTCGTGGACGCCTCGGGCCG
>CAZLYE010000550.1:0-4354 GCA_964562865.1 uncultured Binatia bacterium (SeqCode)
CGGCGGTCGGCTGCCGGTGCGTCCAGCCGGAGACGACGCCGGAGATCTGCGGCAATTGCATCGACGACGACGGCAACGGGCTCACCGACTTCGAGGATCCCGCATGCTGCACGCAGTCGCAGACCTTCACGATGGTGGTGCGTCACGGACGTCTCAGGCCCGTCGGGAGCCTGAGCCGCCTGCGGCTGAAGACCCTCCTTGCCCGCGCCGGCCTCTCGCACGTGAACCCCCTGCGCGAGGACGTCTTTCTCCAGATCCGGACGGCCAGCGGCCCCGAGCTCCTGTGCGCCCGGATGCCGGCGGACAAGTTCATGCGCATGCACGGCGCGTTCAAGTTCTGGGACAAGAAACACGTCGTGCCGAGCGCCAAGGGCATCAACGACCTGACCGTGAGGGTGCGGCGCGACGGCAGCGTCCGTCTCCGCACGCTCGGCAAGCGCGTCCAGATGCAGATCCCGCCGCACGGCCCGCTCCAGGTGACGGTCGGGTTCCACGACCCCTCGAGCAACGCCGCGAACGCGTGCTCGGGCACCGTCCAGGACTTCCGGACGGGGAACCAGGGGAAGCTGATCGCCCCGTAGACGGGCGTCAGCCGCGCCGTCCCGCGAGCACGGGTTGCGCCGCGGGATCGATCACGACCTCGACCTCCTTCAGGCGCGCACCCGTCGCGTCGAGCCGGACCGGCACTGCGATGTCGCTCTGCGTGTCGACGCGGAACACCGGGCCCGCCACCTGCCGTCCGTCGTCGAGCCCGAGGCGGACGCGGTACGTGCTGCGCGCCGCGAGCGGAGGCAGACCGAAGGCGTACACCACCACCGTGTCGCGTCCAGGGTGCCAGAGCACCTGGCCACGGACGTCACGGAAGGGCGCGACGGGCTTCAAGGGCAGCACCTCGATCCCCGGCGTCGCGAGCAGCCCGCGCAGCGCACGCTCGTCGTCGAAGCTCTGGAGCAGACGGTCGATCTCGCTGTCGCGCCGGTGCAGCCCGCGCATGAGCGTCGCGATCCGCTCGCGCGCGGCGTCGAGCTCGCTCTGGACCCGCGCGGCGGCCTCGGCCGTCTCGCGCACCGCGGCGGCCTGACGCGCAGCCTCGCCCTGTGCGGTCGCGAGGTCGTTCTCGAGCCCGTGTACGCGCGCGGCGACTTCCCGCCGCGCCGCCTCGGCCTCCGCCAGCTGTGCGGCGGTCGCGGCTGCCTGCGCGCGGTACGTCGCCTCGCGACCGCGGAGCTCGATGATGGTCCAGGCGACGGTCGTGGCGAGCGCGAGCGAGAGCAGGCCAGTGACGATCTCGAGGCCGCGCCGGCGCGGCGCGACGGCCGGCACGGGAGACGGGACGATCGGCGCCGGCGTCTCCGCGGGCGGCGCGGGCGGCGCGACACGCGGCAGCCCGACCGGCCGTCCGAACACCTCGTGCAGGCAGTCGAGACATCCCGTCGCGAGATGCGCGCGCACCGCCTCCGACGTCGCTAGGTCGAGCGTGCCGGCGGCGTACGCGGGCAGGAGCGCGTGCAGCTCCTCGTGGGTCACGCCGGCGGAGCATACAGTGCGGTCTCCCGGGATGACATCGCGCGGCCGCGTGCGAATGCCGTGCGGAGTGCGCTACGAGGCGCTGCGCACCCAGGCGGTCCGCCAGAGGCGCGCGAGAAGGGTCGCCCCCGCGGCGAGGCGTTCCCGGACGAGTCGGACCGCGGGGCCGTCGTCGTGCTCCTGGCGCGCCCGGCGCTCCGTCTCGTAGAGCCGAGGCACCTGGGCGAGCGAGTCGGCGAGCGCGTCCGCCACGGCGCGCGGGACGTCGCGGATCGCGTGCCGGCCCTCGGCCGTGGCTCGGATCCCGGCCCCGTCGACGCGCTCCACCAGGTCGCCCTCGAACCAGTGGTGCACCGCGCCGGCGCGCGTGAAGCCCTGTGGGTTCGGGCCCACCCAGCCGTGATGGTGCCGTGTCGTGTGCAGCGGCACGGCGGCGTCGCCGACCAGATGCGCGAGGATCCCGGCGGCGGCGAGGGCCGCCGCCTGGGCGCCCGGGCGGCCGCTCCGAGCGTCGCGGAACGCGCTGAGGAGCGTCCCGTACTCCTCGAGGATCGCGAACGGCAGGAAGCCGATCGCCTCCGGGCGGAGTCGCCGGCGCTCCGCCTCCGCGACGTAGCGCCAGCGCTCTTCCGGCAGCGGCGCCCTGCCCCACACGTCGAGGTCGAAGAAGTGATCCGGGCGCCGGGCGACGAGCGCCGGGACCGCCTCCTCCGCCGCGCGCCACCGGTCCGGACCGTTCGCGAGGTCCGCGAGGGCGTCCGAGGCGCCGACGAACCACACGGGCAGGCCGTCGCACGCCGCGAGCGCGGCGCGGGCGACGATCGCGTGCCCCTCCGGGCCCCAGCACGGCGCCGTCGCGGGCATCGCCAGTACAGCGAGGATGACAAGTGCGATACTCACGCGGACGTCGCCACGCGTCATCGTCGCCTCGCGATGCGAAGCGTACCCCTTTTGTCTTGAAGCGCGCGCGCCGCCTTCGCTATAGCTGCAGCCGTCATGCGAACGACGAACGCCCCGCTCCACACCCGCACCGAAGGTCACGTAGGATTCGAGGCGATCGCGGACACGATCATGGACCGCTGGTCCGCCGAGCGCGACGTCTGGGTGAGCGCGCAGGAAGTGGCGCAGGCGCGCGCGTATCTCGAGCGCGTCGGCGTGGTCACGTCGCCGCTTCCCGACGGACGCTTCACCGTCGAGGGCGAGGCCGCCGCGGCGCTCGGCGCAGCGCGGATCGTCCTGCTCGGCCTGCGCCACCTCCACGCGGCGCGCCGCGGTCGTCCCCGCCTCTGATCTCATCGCCGCCCGTGACGCTCGACGAGCGCGCGTAGCCGCGCGCGGAGCGCGTCACCCGCCGCGCCGTCGAGCTCCGTGATGCTCCACGGCATGCGGTACGCCCAGTTCGACGACCCGACCGTCGACGGCACGTTCACCCGCTCGCGGCCGCCGTACGCGTCCTGGAACGGGACGACGACGAGGTCGGAGCCCGCCGCGTAGAGACCGTCGAGCAGCGCCTCGAGCACCGCGGGCGTACAGGTCGCGTCCGCGTCACGGAGGGCCGCAAAGGCGGGAACCGCGGCGAGCGCCCGGCGGCCCGCCGCGCCGAGCTCCTCCTCCCACCACGTGACGACCGACGACGTGTCGTGCGTCCCCGTCGTCGCGACCGAGAGCGCGGGATAGTCCACGGGATCGTGGAAGGCGCCGTCGCGCTCCTCCCAGCGGAGCACGCGGTAGCCCGGGATCCCGAGCTCCGTGAGCGATCGGCGGACGAACGGCGGCACCGCGCCGAGGTCCTCGCCGATCGTCTCGGTCGGTCCTGCCTCGGTGAGGACGGCCGAGAGAAGCCGTTCGCCGAGAACGCGCTGCTCCGGCTCGTCGGCCGGGACGAAACGGGACCGCCCGTGCGGTGCGATCACGTACTGGCGATAGAAGCCGACCACGTGGTCGAGGCGGAACGCGTCGAAGAGCGCCGCCGCGCGACGCGCGCGGGCACGGACCCACGCGAAGTCGCCGCGCTCCATCACGTCCCAGCGTGGGACCGGGAGCCCCCAGGCCTGGCCGTCGGCGTTGAACGCGTCGGGCGGCGCGCCGAGCTCGACGTCGCGCGCGAAGTCGTCCTGCCGGGACCAGACGTCCGCGCTGTTGGAGGACACCATGAAGGGAAGGTCGCCCTTGAGTCTGACGCCCGCCGCCGTCGCGGCCCTTCGCGCCGCCGCCCACTGCTCGGCGGCGAGCCACTGCACCCAGGCGTGGAAGCGACGCTCGTGCTCGAGCGCCGCCCGCGCCTCCGCGAGCGCCGCCGGCACGCGGTCGCGGAGCGCGGGCTCCCACGCCGACCACGCCTGGCCGCCGTGCCGCTCCTGGCAGGCGCGGAAGAGTGCGTACTCGTCGAGCCACCAGGCCTCGGCGGCCCAGAACCGGTGGAACGCCTCCGCGCGGGTCGAGCCGCCGTGCCCCTCCTCCGCCGTGAAGCGGGCGAACGCCAGCTCGAGCGCCCTCCGCTTGACGGCGCGGACGGCGTCGTAGGCGATCGACGGGTTGCCGCGCGCCTCGTCGACCGCCGAGCCGAGCGCCGCCTCGCCGCCGGCGGCGACGAAGTCCTCGACCGCGCCGAGCGAGAGATAGATCGGGTCGATCGCGAAGGCGCTCATCGCCCCGTAGGGGCTCCGCTCGCCGAGCGACATCTCGACGATCGGGAGCAGCTGGAGGAGCCGCTGGCCGGCCGCGGCGAGCCAGCGGCAGAACGGCGCGACGTCGCCGATCTCGCCGATCCCCCAGTCCCGCGCGCCCCGCAGCGAGAAGAGCGGAAGGAGGACGCCCGCCGCCCGGC
>CAZLYE010000551.1:0-3456 GCA_964562865.1 uncultured Binatia bacterium (SeqCode)
GCGGCGAGCGCCAGGATCCCCAGTACGGCCGCGGCGACGCCCCTGACTGCCGGGCCTCCGGGTGCTCGCGGGCGAGGGCCCCGAGCGCCTCCATCGCGGCCGCCTGCTCCGCGGTCTTCTTGCTCCGGCCGACGCCGCGGCCGCAGGTCCGCCCGCCGATCGCGATCTCCGACACGAACCGCTTCTCGTGGTCCGGCCCGCTCTCCTCGACGAGCGTGTAGGACGGCGTCTCGCGGAAGAGACGCTGGGTCAGCTCCTGGAGCTGCGTCTTGTAGTCGCGCTGCCCGACGGTTGCGTGCGCGTCGACGTCGGCCGCGAAGTGCCCCGCGACCACCGACCGGGCGGCCTCGTAGCCGCCGTCGAGATAGACCGCGCCGAGGAGCGCCTCGTAGGCGGCGGCGAGGATCGACGGCTTGTCGCGGCCGCCGCTCTTGTCCTCCCCCTTTCCGAGGCGGAGCCACCGGCCGAGGTCCAGCTCCCGCGCCTTCCGCGCGAGCACCTCGGCGTTGACGAGCGAGGCGCGCATCTTCGAGAGGTCGCCCTCGCGCGCCTCGGGGAAGCGGGCCATGAGCAGGTCGGCCATGGCGAGTGCCAGCACGGCGTCGCCCAGGAACTCGAGCTTCTCGTTGTTGGCACCCTCGCCGAACGAGCGGTGCGTGAGCGCCTCGGCGAGGTGCTCGGGGCGCACGAAGCGGTGCGCGAGGGCGCCCTCGAGGGCCGTGCGTGCCTCGGGGTTCATGCGGTCGCGGTCGCCGACACGTCGCCGTCCGGCCCGACGCCGAGCCGGGCCTGCAGGCGGCGTCCGTACCACGCGTCGGGCCCCTCGAGCCGGGCGCGGAGGTAGTTCCGCGTGTAGCCGCGCAGCGCGCCGCTCCGCGGATCGCGCGTCGTCTCGACGAGGACCTCCGCCTCGGTGCCGTCGAAGCGGCGGGCGAAGGCCGCGCGCTTGCGGTCGCCGACGGCGCGGAGCCGCCGCGCGCGCGCGGCGATCGTCGCGGGAGGGTTCCGGCCGTCGAGCTTCGCGGCCGTGGTGCCCGTGCGGACGGAGTACGGGAAGACGTGGAGGTAGGTGAACGGGCTCTCCTCGACGAAGGCGAGCGTCCGCTCGAAGGCCGCATCGTCCTCGCCCGGGAAGCCCGCGATCAGGTCCGTCCCGATGGCGGCGTCGGGGAGGAGCGCCCGCATTGCCCGGAGCCGCTCGCGCGCGAGCGCGGTGTCGTAGCGACGGCGCATGCGGCGCAGCACGCCGTCGTCCCCGGCCTGGAGCGGGACGTGGAGGTGCGGGCAGAGCGCGGGCGTGCGCGCGAGCAGCTGGAGGAGCGGCTCCGTCACCTCGTGCGGGTCGATCGACGAGAGCCGGAGGCGTGGCACGATCCCCTGCTCGACGATCGCGCCGACGAGCCACGCGAGGTCGACGGCCGGCGTCAGGTCGTGCCCGTAGCCGCCCAGGTGCACGCCGGTCAGCACGATCTCCTCGAAGCCGGCGCCGGCCAGCCGACGTACCTCCGCGAGCACGTCGCGCGGCGGGAGACTCCGGCTCGCCCCGCGGGCGAGCGGGATGATGCAGAACGTGCAGAAGAGGTCGCAGCCCTCCTGCACCTTCAGGAAGGCGCGCGTCTGGCCCGCGAAGGCGCTCGCCCCGACGGTCGTGACGGTGCGCTCGCGCCGGGCGTTGCCGACCACGATCCGCTCGCCGCCGGCGGCGGGCGCGGTCACGGCGGCGACGAGCGCGTCCAGGCGGTTCAGCCCGATCACGCGCTCGACCTCCGGGACGGCAGCCGCCTCCGCGGGCTTCGTCTGTGCCCAGCAGCCGGTCACGATGACGCGCACGGTGGGGTTCTCCCGGCGGGCGCGGCGGGCGAGCCGGCGGCTCTCGGCGTCGGCCGCGTCGGTCACGGTGCACGAGTTGACGATCACGACGTCGGCCGGTGTGCCGTCGTCGACGACGGCGCAGCCGGCGGCGCGCAGGCGCTCGGCGATGGTCGCCCCGTCGTAGGTGTTCACCTTGCACCCGAGAGTGAGGATCCGGACGCGCGGCGCAATCACGCGAGCGCCCCGTCGATCCACCCGCCGCCGAGGACGAGGTCGCCGCGGTAGAAGACCGCCGCCTGCCCGGGCGTGACGGCGGGGCCGGTGCCCTCGAAGAGCACCCGGACCTCGTCCGCCACCGCCGCCGCGAGCCGCGCGGGGATGACCGGGTGGCGATGGCGGATGCGGACCGCGAGCTCCGTGCCCGCGGAGGGCGGCGTGCCGGCGGTCCACGAGACCGCGCGCGCCACGAGACCGCGCGCGCCGGGGCCGGGGTCCGGGCCGACGGTGACCGTCGCCGTGGCCGGGTCGATCGCGCGGACGTAGCGCCTGGCACCGCCGCCGAGCCGGAGGCCGCGCCGCTGGCCGACCGTGAAGCGGTGAACGCCGCCGTGGCGCCCGAGGTCGCGGCCCGCCTCGTCGAGGATCCGTCCCGGCCGGACCGCCTCTCGCGGCGCCCGCCGCTCGACGAAGCCCGCCGCGTCGCCGTCGGGCACGAAGCAGACCTCCATGCTCTCGGCCTTGTCCGCGACCGGCAGGTCGAGCCGGGCCGCCTCCGCCCGGACCTCGGCCTTGGTGAGGTCGCCGACGGGAAAGAGCGTCCGCGCGAGGTCGGCCTCGCCGAGCGCGAAGAGGAAGTAGGTCTGGTCCTTCGCGGCGTCGACCGCGGTGCGGAGGCGCAGGCGACCGGTCTCGGGGTCGACGCCGATCCGTGCGTAGTGGCCGGTCGCGAGGCGCGTCGCCCCGAGCTCGCGCACGCGCCGCCAGAGCGCGCCGAACTTCACGTGCTCGTTGCAGCGCGCGCAGGGGTTCGGCGTCCGCCCCGCGAGGTACTCCGCGACGAACGGCCCGACCACGCGGCGCTCGAACTCGTCGGAGAGATCGAAGACGTAGTGGGGAAAGCCGAGGCGGTCGGCGACGGCGCGCGCGTCGAGGAAGTCGTCGAGCGAACAGCAGCTCCCGCTCCCGTCGCGCGCCAGGCGGAGCGAGATGCCGATCACGTCCCAACCGGCCGCCACGCACCGCGCCGCGGCGACCGCACTGTCGACGCCGCCGCTCATCGCGACGACGATGCGCTCGCCGCGTGCCACGTCAGGCCGCCGCCTCTCCGCGCACCTGCGCCACGAGGCCGGGGAGGACGTCGAGGACGCGGTCCACCTCGGCCGCCGTCGTCGTCGGGCCGACGCTGAAGCGCACGCCGCTCCGGGCGGCGTCGGGGTCGAGCCCCATGGCGAGGAGGACGTGCGACGGCTCCGCCGAGCCCGCCGCACAGGCCGAGCCGAGCGACACGGCGACGCCCGCGAGATCGAGCAGCACGAGGAGGCTCTCGCCGCTCGCGCCCGCGAAGCCGACGTTGAGCGTGTTCGGGAGCCGTGGCCCGGCGGCCGGACCGTGCCGCACGACGCCCGGGACGCGGGCGCGGAGCCC
>CAZLYE010000552.1:0-3432 GCA_964562865.1 uncultured Binatia bacterium (SeqCode)
ACGTCGTCCCCGGGCCCCTCGCGGAAGCGTCCGATCTCGGCGAGCGTCACGCCGAAGAGCTCGACGACGTTCATGCCGAGGCTCCCCGGATACGCGATGGACGCGCCCGCCATGTTGGCGCCGGCGACGCGCCCCTGGTCGACGGCCGTCGGCCAGATCGCGTGGATGGTCGGCTGGTGCGTGAGGAAGTCGCCGCCCTCCGCGACGTCGCCGGCCGCGTACACGCGAGGATGGCTCGTCCGGAGCTCGGCGTCGACGACGACACCCTTCGCCGTGCGTATCGGGCCGTTCGCCACCGCGGAGAGGTTCGGGCGGACGCCGGTCGCGACCACGATCACGTCCGTGACGATGCGCTCCCCGCCCTGGAGGACGACCTCGGCCCCGCGGTCCGAGCGGGCAACCGAGTCGACGGCCGTCGCGAGGCGGACGTCCTGGCCGCTGCCGGCCACCCGGATGGCGAACTGCCGGCCGCCCTCCGCGTCGAGGAGCTGCGGCATGAGCTGCGCCGCCGCCTCGACGATGGTCAGGTGGACATTCCGCTTGCGGAGCGCCTCGGCGGCGAGCATGCCGATGAAGCCGCCGCCGATGACGACGCCGGTGCGCGCCCCAGCGTCGCACGCCCTGCGGAGGCCGATCGCGTCCTCGAGCGTCCAGAGGTAGTGGTGCGGGACGTCGCCGAGGCCCGCGATCGGCGGGCGGATGCACTCCGAGCCGGTCGCGAGGAGGCAGGTCCCGAAGGCGAGCCGCCGGCCGCTCGCGAGCTCCACCTCGCCGTCGGGGTCGATCCGCGCGACGGCGTCACCCTCGATCAGCTCGACCCCGAGACGCTGGTAGTCGGCGCGCTGGCGGATCGTGAGGCTCTCGAGCGTCCGTTCCCCGGAGACGTAGTAGGGCAGCGCCACCCGGGAGTAGGCGGGCCCCCACTCGCGGTTGACGAGCAGGATGCGGCCCTCCGGATCGCGCGCGCGGATCCGGTCGACCGCCGCCAGTGTGGCGGCGCTGTTCCCGACGAGGAGATAGGGAGCCCGGCCGGTCGCGCTCACGCGGCGCCGATCGCCTTCCGGGCGATCGCGGCGGCGAACTTCTGCTGCGCGAGCGCCTGCGTCTCGACCTCCGCGTACTCGAGCGCGTGCGGCACGCAGAACGCCACGCACTGCGGCTCGTGGTCGCCGCAGAGGTCGCAGTTCTGGGCGACGTTCCTCCCCGGGTTGAACCCCATGACGCCGAACGGGCACGCCAGCAGGCACATCTTGCACCCGATGCAGCGCTCCGCGAGCACCTGCACCTGGCCCGACTCCTGGCGCACGATCGCCACCGTCGGGCAGACGGTGGCGCACGGCGCGTCGGCGCAGTGGACGCACGTGAGCGGGAGGTAGAACTGCTCCTCGTAGAAGTCGTTCACCCGGATGCGCGACAGCGCGGGGACGAAGGCACCCTCGTGCTCGAAGGAGCACGCCACCTCGCACTCGCGACACGCCGTGCAGCGCTCCTGGTGGACGACGATCTGCTTCATCACCGGCCTCCCGCGGGGGCCTTCCTACCAGACGGCCACACGCCGGCCAAGGTGATGCTCAGGCCGTCGGGCGCGTCGGCTCCGGCTCGTGACTGCCGTCCGGCCCGGCTCCGTTGCCGTTCCCGAGCCCGCAGAACATCTCGTAATCGATGAGCCGCGTCACCGTCGGGCGCTCGCCGCACACGACGCAGTTCGGGTCGCGCCGGAGCTTCAGGATGCGGACCTCGCCCGCGAGCGTGTCGAAGTGCATCATCCGCCCGATGAGCGGCGTCCCGATGCCGAGGACGAGCTTGATCGCCTCGAGCGCCTGCACGCAGCCGACGATCCCGGGGAGCACGCCGAGCACGCCCGCCTCCGCGCAGGACGGCGTCGATCCGGGCGGCGGCGGCTCCGGGAAGAGGCACCGGTAGCAGGGACCCTTCGGCGGGTTGAACACGGTCGCCTGCCCCTCGAACTGCCAGATCGCACCGTCGACGAGCGGCTTCTTCAGCATGACGCACGCGTCGTTCGCGAGATAGCGCGTCGGGAAGTTGTCGGAGCCGTTCACGACCACGTCGAACTGCTCGAAGATGCGGAACGCGTTCTCGGAGGAGAGCCGCTCGCGGAACTCGACGACCTTGACGTCGGGGTTGAGGGCCTGGAGCGTCATCCGCGCCGATTCGGTCTTCGGCATGCCGATCCGGTCGTTGGTGTGGAGGATCTGGCGCTGGAGGTTGGAGAGGTCGACGACGTCCATGTCGACCATGCCGATCGTCCCGACACCGGCCGCGGCGAGGTAGAAGGCCACCGGCGACCCGAGCCCGCCCGCGCCGATGCAGAGGACCTTCGCGTCGAGGAGCTTCGCCTGCCCGGCCTCGCCGACCTCGGGGAGGAGGAAGTGGCGGCTGTAGCGGATCTGCTGCTCGGGCGTGAACTGCCGGTCCTCGCGGATCGGGAGGCCCTGGTTCTTCCACGCGGTGAAGCCGCCGCGCATCGACACCACGTTCGCGTAGCCGAGCTCCTTCAGGATGCGCCCGGCGAGGAGCGAGCGCGTGCCGCCGGCGCAGTAGGCGACGATGGGCGCGTTCTTGTCCGGCACCGCCTCCTCCACCCGTATCTCGAGGAAGCCGCGGGGGAGCGACACGGCGCCCGGGACGTATCCCTGGCGGAACTCCTCGCGCTCGCGGACGTCGAGGAGAACGGGCTTCTCGCCCCGGTCGACCCGGACCTTCACCTCGTCCGGCGAGGCCTCGGGGACCACCTTCTTCGCCTCGTCCATGATCTGCTTGTAGGTCTTCGCCATTCACTCACCCCTCGGCGCCGTCGAAGAGGTTCATCCGGTATTCGAGCCAGCGCGCCACGGCTCCCGCATAGCGCGGAGAGAACACGAGCCGCGTGACGCTGAGTATGCGCCACATCGGATACCGACGCGAGAGGGTCAGGGGGTCCGCGGCCAGCCCGAGGAACCAGGCGAGCTTCTCGCGGTCCGCCCGCCCGAGGAGCCCGCGACGCCAGAGCGCGACGAAAATCACCGCGGGACGAGGCGGCCGCCGAGCGCCGGCCCCGCATCCGCGCCCTCGCGGTAGGCGCGCTGCATGTCCTCCATCAGCGCGTCCCGCCCGCGCTCCTGGAGGACGTGCGAGCGCTCCATGAGCACGGCCTTCGGCTCGATGAAGTCTTCGCGCCGGTACCCCCAGAGACGCGGGTGGACGAACGTGTCCATGCGGATGGCGTCGCACGGGCACGCCTCGACGCACATCCCGCAGTAGATGCATTGCAGCGTGTCGATCTCGTAGCGCACCGGGTACTTCTCCACCGACGGGTCCGGGTGCTCCCCCGCCTCGATGTTGATGCACTTGGCGGGGCACGCGGTCGCGCAGAGGAAGCAGGCGGTGCAGCGAACGGAGTCGTCCGGCTTGAGCGTCAGCCGATGCGCACCG
>CAZLYE010000553.1:0-6285 GCA_964562865.1 uncultured Binatia bacterium (SeqCode)
GGCGGCGCTCCAGAATCGTGCGACGCGCCGAGAGGCGCCCCTGATCGGAGGTCTCAAGATGGTGAAGCGCTAGTGGGCAGGCGCGGCGTGCGCGTCGGTCCGGTCACGATCGGCGGCGGCGCGCCGCTCGCAGTGATCGCGGGCCCGTGCGTCATCGAGTCGCGCGATGCGGCGCTCCGTCATGCGGCGCGGCTCCGCGAGCTCGCGTACGACGCCGGTCTCGGGCTCGTCTACAAGTCGTCGTTCGACAAGGCCAACCGGACCGCGCTCAGCGGCTTCCGCGGCGTCGGCATGGACGAGGGCCTCGCCATCCTCGCCGAGGTCCGCCGCGAGACGGGACTTCCCGTCCTCACCGACGTGCACGAGCAGGCGCAGGTCGGGCCGGTGGCGGAGGTGGTCGACGTCCTCCAGACGCCGGCGTTCCTCTGCCGGCAGACCGACTTCATCCTCGCGGTCGCCCGGGCGGGGAGGGCGGTCAACCTGAAGAAGGGCCAGTTCCTGTCGCCCGGCGAGATGGCGCGCGTGGTGGAGAAGGCGCGGTCCACCGGGAATCAGGACCTGCTCGTCACGGAGCGCGGCTTCGCGTTCGGCTACAACAACCTGGTCGCCGACCTCCGCTCGCTCTCGGTCCTCGCCGAGACCGGCTGTCCCGTGGTCTTCGATGCGACGCACAGCGTGCAGCAGCCCGGCGGTCTCGGAAACGCGTCGGGCGGCGAGCGGCGCTTCGTCGCGCCGCTCGCGCGCGCCGCCGTCGCCGCGGGCGTCGACGCCGTGTTCATGGAGGTGCACGAGGATCCCGACCAGGCCCGCTCCGACGGCCCGACGAGCATGCCGCTCGCCGAGCTGCCCGCGCTCCTCCGGGAGCTGGCCGCCATCGACGCCGCGCTCCGGGAGGCCCGGACGTGACCGAGAAGCGCCTCGAGCGGGCTCGCCGCGTCCTCGACGTCGAGACGCGCGCGCTCGCGGCCATCACCGACCGGCTCGACGCGAGCTTCGCGCGCGGCATCGACCTGCTGCTCGCGTGTCGGGGCAAGGTGGTCGTCACGGGCGTGGGGAAGTCGGGCATCGTCTGCCGGAAGATCGCGGCGACGCTCGCCTCGACCGGGACGCCCGCCTTCTTCCTCCACGCCGGCGAGGGCAGCCACGGCGACCTCGGAAGCCTCGAGCGCGGCGACGTCCTGGTGGCGGTCTCGTATGCCGGCGAGAGCGAGGAGGTGCTGCGCCTGCTGCCCGTCGCGCGCCGGCTCGGCATCCCCCTGATCGCGCTCTGCGGCGCTGCGGACTCGACGCTCGCCCGGAACGCGGACGTGGTGCTCGACGTCGGCGTGCCGGAGGAGGCCTGCCCGCTCGGGCTCGCGCCCACCGCGAGCACGACGGCCACCATGGCGATGGGCGACGCGCTCGCCGTCGCGCTCTTCGAGGAGCGCGGCTTCTCCGCGGAGGACTTCGCGCTCCTGCACCCCGCCGGCGCGCTCGGGCGGCGCCTCCGCCGCGTCGAGGACATCATGCACCGCGGGGACGCCGTCCCGATCGTCCGCGAGGGGGCGTCGCTCCGCGACACGCTGGTCGAGATCACCTCGAAGCGCCTCGGCGTGACCGGGGTGGTGGACGACGCGGCCGACCTCTGCGGCATCATCACCGACGGCGACCTCCGCCGGGCGCTCGAGACCGTCGCCGACGTCCGCACGCTCACCGCGCGCGACCTCATGACGCGCTTCCGGCGCGCGGACCGGGCCGGGGCGCCGCCGATGACGATCGGGGCGAGCGCGCTCGCGGGCGAGGCCGTCGCCATCATGGAACGCCACAAGATCACGTCGCTCTTCATCCTCGCCGACGGGGCCCGCCGGCCGGCGGGCGTGATTCACCTGCACGATCTGCTGCGGGCCGGGATCGTCTGACGGTTCGTCCGCCGAAGAGGCACCGCTCGCCGTGGCGCCGACTCCGTCGTGCGACGCGGGGACCGCGGAACGCCGCGCTCGCACGCACCATCGAGGCGATCGCCCGGCTGTTCGGCCTTCTTCCGCTGTCCGTCGGCCTCGCGGTCGGCCGCGCGCTCGGCTCCGCGGCGCACGCCGTGATGGTGGCGCCGCGGCGGCTCGCCGTGACGCACATGGGGATGGCGTTCCCCGACTTCGACCTCGCCGCGCGCCGCCGCCTCGTGCGCGAGACCTTCCGGCACGCCGGGGCGTCGTTCGCGGAGCTCGCGCTCTTCGAGAAGATCCTCCGCCACCCGGGCTACGTGCGGCTCGAGGGGGCGGCGCCCCTCGATGCGGCGCTCGCGTGCGGCCGGGGTGCCATCGCGGTGACCGGGCACGTCGGCAACTGGGAGCTGCTCGCGGCGTGGGCCGCGACCATCGGGTACCCCATCACGGTGGTCGTCCGGCGCGTGCACGAGCTCCGCTTTCACTCGCTGATCATCCGCTTCCGGGCGGCAGCGGGGGTCGAGATCCTCGTGCGTGACGATCCGCACTTCCTCACCGCGGTGCGGGACGCCCTCGCGCGAAACCGGGTCGTCGCGATGCTGATCGATCAGGACACGAGCGGCGCGGGCGTGTTCGTCCCGTTCTTCGGCCGGCTCGCGCACACGCCCCCGGGCGCGGCGGTGCTCGCGCTCCGCGCGCGCGTTCCCGTCGTGACGGTCTTCGCGGAGCGCCGGCCCGAGGGGGGTCACCTCATCCGCGTCGCGGGCGTGCCGGAGGATTGCGTGCGCGGACGCGACGGCGTGCGTACGCTCACCGCGCACCTCACCGCGGCGATCGAGGAGCAGATCCGACGGAGCCCTGCGGAGTGGGTGTGGTGGCACGAGCGCTGGCGTCGTCGACCGACGCCTGCCGCCGTTCGCCTTTACAGCCCGGAGACCGCGTGCTAGCTCTCGACCTCCCAACGGATCGCTATGCGAAGGACCCGGCTGCGCGCCGCGTTGCTCGTCGTGGTGGGCGCCGCGCTCGCAGGGATCGGGTACCTCGTGTCGCGTGACGTGCGCGAGCGGGGAGCGCATGCGCTGGACGAGCTCGGTGCGGATTTCCTCCCCGAGGTCGCGCAGCGCATCCAGAACTTCCACCGCGTGAAGGTCGAGAACGGACGGATGGTCTGGGAGATCACCGCCAAGGACGCTCGCTTCTTCGAGCAGGACAACCAGGTCGTGGTGATCGAGCCCCAGATGACGTTCTACCTGAAGGAGAGCGGCCGTGCGGCGCATCTCGCGGGCTCCGAGGGGCGCATCACGCTCGACGGGCGTGAGGTGAAGGCGCTCACCCTCCGCGGGAACGTGGCGGTCCGCATGGACGACCTCCTCCTCGAGACGAACGAGGCCACCTACGACCGCGAGCACGACCTCATCACCGCTCCCGGCGACGTGACCGTCCACGGCCGGACCCTCGACGTGCGCGGCCGCCGTATGGAAGTCGACGTCGGCCCACAGCACGTGCGGCTGCTCGAGGACGTCCACACGACGGTCCACTCCGATGCGGCACCGTCGTGAGTTCGTCTGCGCGCTGGCGCTCGGTGTGACGCTCGCACGCGTCGCGGCGGCCGGGCCGGCGCGCGACTCGCAGCCATCGAACGGCGGAGTGCTGTTCGACGCCGGCAGCTTCGGCAAGAGCAAGGAGCCGATCACGATCATCGCCGACCGGCTTGAGTACGACTACAAGAACAACGTGGTCGTCTAC
This sequence comes from uncultured Binatia bacterium (SeqCode), assembly GCA_964562865.1. Lineage (GTDB taxonomy): Bacteria > Desulfobacterota > Binatia > DP-6 > DP-6 > CAZLYE01. The sequence goes on from CAZLYE010000553.1 coordinate 3,669, forward strand.
CGCGGCGACGTGCTCGCGACGCAGGGCGAGACCAAGGTGCGGAGCGACACGCTCACCGTCACGCTCGCCCCACGGGACAACGGAAGGACGGATCCGGCCGCGGCCAAGGGACAGGCGGCGGATCCCCCCGGCGCCAAGGGAGAGGCGGCGGATCCTCCCGGGACCAAGGGGCAGGCCGCGGATTCCCCCGGGGCCGAGGGGCAGCGTCTGCAGGAGGTCGTCGCGGTGGGCAACGTGCGGATCGACAACGGCACGCGCTGGGCCACCGGAGGGCGCGCCGTCTTCGAGCAGGGAGACCGGACGCTCGTGCTCACCGAGACGCCCGTCCTCCACGACGGATCGAACGAGGTCGCGGGCGATCGGGTCATCGTCTACCTCGACGAGAACCGGAGCATCGTCGAGGGGGGTCGCAAGCGCGTGAAGGCCGTCCTCTATCCGAACCAGAACGGCGACATCGAGCCGACGGGAACGGCGCCGACTGCCGCGGCGCACGCGGACGCGCCGGGAGGCGCGCCGCAGTGAGCACGGGCCAGAACGGCCACGGCGGGGCGCTGCTGCGCGCGGAGCGGCTCGTCAAGGCTTACGGGGGGCGGCGCGTCGTGAACGACGTGTCCGTCGAGGTGCATGCCGGAGAGATCGTCGGCCTCCTCGGTCCGAACGGCGCTGGGAAGACGACGACCTTCTACATGATGGTCGGGCTCGCGCGCCCGGACACGGGGACTGTGCTGCTGAACGGCCAGGACGTCACGGGTCTGCCCATGTACGAGCGCGCACGCCGCGGCATCGGGTACCTGCCGCAGGAGCCGTCGGTCTTCCGGAAGCTCACCGTCGAGCAGAACGTGCTCGCTATCCTCGAGACGCTCGACCTGCCCCCCGACGAGCGGGAGGAGCGCCTCCGGCTGCTCCTCAACGAGCTCGGCATCGCGCGCGTCGCAAAGAACAAGGCGCTCTCTCTGTCCGGCGGCGAGCGGCGGCGCGTCGAGATAACGCGCGCACTCGTGATCTCGCCCGCATTCATGCTCCTGGACGAGCCGTTCGCAGGCATCGATCCCATCGCCGTGGTTGACATTCAGGGCATTGTGACTCAGTTAAAGAAGCGAGGCATTGGCGTCCTCATCACGGATCACAACGTGCGCGAGACTCTCGGGATCTGTGACCGGGCCTACATCCTGAACGAGGGCACGGTCCTCGAAGAGGGAGAGCCCGCGCGCATCGCAGAGAGCCCCATCGCTCGGGAAATTTACCTGGGCGAGAAGTTCCGGTTGTAGTATCCCGGAAGCACCCGATGGCCCAAGACGCCCGCATCGTCCTGCAGCAGCGGCTCTCGCAGCAGCTCGTGATGACGCCGCAGCTCCGGCAGGCGATCAAGATCCTGCAGGTGTCGCGCGCGGAGCTCGAGACGCTGATCGATCAGGAGCTCACCGAGAACCCGGTCCTCGAGGAGAACGTCGAGGAGAAGCTCGAGGGCCCCGCGGAGGTTCCGACCGTCGACGGACAGAACGGCGCCGAGGAGTGGCAGCAGCCCGAGGGCGAGAAGCCCGAGGTCGAGAGCGCCCAGAACGTCAACGAGATCGACTGGAAGGAGTACGCGGAGAACTACAGCAACGCCATGCACGACTCGGTGGGTGGCGGCGGGGGCGGTGGCGACGACGACGACCGTCGCGCCGCGCTCGAGAACGTGCTCGTGAAGCGCACGCTGCTCCCGGACCATCTCATGTGGCAGCTCCGCCTGTCCGACCTCTCCGACCGGGAGAAGGAGGTCGGAGCGATCATCGTCGGCAGCCTCGACAAGGACGGCTACCTGCCGATCCAGCCGGAGGAGGTCGCGTTCCTCGGCGACACGTGGCCGGACGTCGACGTCGTCAACCGCGTGCTCCGTCGCATCCAGGAGTTCGACCCGCCCGGCGTCGCCGCGCGGGACCTGTCCGAGTGCCTGCTCATCCAGCTGCGCCAGCTCGGCCTCACGGACGACTCGCTCGCCGCTCGCATCGTGCGCGACTACCTGCCGATGCTCGAGAGCCGCCGCTTCGATCGGCTGGCGCGAGAGCTCGGCGTCCCGATCGAGCAGATCGCGGAGGCGACGAAGATCATCTCCGTTCTCGAGCCGAAGCCGGGCCGCGACTTCGGCGACGCAGACACCCGCTACGTGACACCCGACGTCTACGTTCACAAGGTGGGCGAGGAGTACGTCGTCACGCTGAACGAGGAAGGTCTCCCGCGTCTGCGGGTCTCGTCGTTCTACCGCCGCATGCTGGGCCAGAACGGGACTCCGGAGGCGCGCGGGTACATCCAGGAGAAGATGCGGGCCGCGGCCTGGCTCATCAAGTCCATCCACCAGCGCCAGCGGACGCTCTACATGGTCACGTCGAGCATCGTGAAGTTCCAGCGCGACTTCCTCGAGGGTGGGGTCGCGTTCCTCCGTCCGCTCGTGCTGAAGGACGTCGCGAACGACATCGGGATGCACGAGTCGACGGTGAGCCGGGCGACGGCGGGGAAGTACGTGCACACGCCGCAGGGCACGTTCGAGCTCAAGTACTTCTTCACCTCGAGCCTCCGGGGCGGGCAGGGGTCGGAGGTGTCGGCGGAGAGCGTCAAGGAGAAGATCCGCGAGATCATC
>CAZLYE010000554.1:0-10686 GCA_964562865.1 uncultured Binatia bacterium (SeqCode)
GCTCATCGACGACGTCCTCTACCGCGGCCTCAAGAAGCGCCGCGGCGAGCCGGTCGGCATCCCGGGCGCGTGCCGCGCGATCGAGGGCGCGGAGCGCGTGGCGGAGGTGATCCTCGTCGACCAGGCGCCGATCGGCTCCACGCCGCGCGCCAACCCGGTCACCTACCTCCGCGCCTTCGACGGCATCCGTGCCTGCTTCGCCCGGACGGAGGACGGGCGCCTGCGGGGCTACACGGCCGCCACGTTCTCCTTCAACGTCCCCGGCGGCCGCTGCGAGACCTGCACCGGGGAGGGCTTCGAGAAGATCGAGATGCAGTTCCTCTCCGACGTCTACGTGCCGTGCACGGAGTGCGGCGGGACGCGCTTCAAGCCCGAGGTGCTCGAGGTCCGCCTCCGCGGGCGCACGATCCGTGAGGTCCTCGACCTGACGGTCGCGGAGGCGGTCTCGCTGTTCGCCGACGTCGCGGAGGTGGGCGAGCGCCTCCGGCCGCTCGTCGACGTCGGCCTCGACTACCTCCGCCTCGGCCAGCCGCTCTCGACGCTCTCCGGCGGCGAGGCGCAGCGCGTGAAGCTGGCCGCCCAGCTCGGCCGGGAGGGCAAGGCGCACACGCTCTTCATCTTCGACGAGCCGACGACGGGGCTCCATCTGGCGGACATCGACCGGCTCCTCGCGTGCTTCGCGCGGCTCGTCGAGCGCGGCCACTCGCTGGTCGTGATCGAGCACAACCTCGACGTCGTCAAGTCGGCCGACTGGGTGCTCGACCTCGGGCCCGAGGGCGGCGACGCGGGCGGGCGCCTCGTCGCCGCCGGGCCGCCGGAGGCGATCGCGCGCGTCGCCGCTTCGCAGACGGGTCGCTTCCTCGCACCCGTCCTCCGCGCCCCGGAGGCGGTGGCGGAGGCGGCGCCGGCGCTCGTCCGGTCGGTCGCGGCGCAGAACGGCCACATCCGGCTGGTCGGCGCACGCGAGCACAACCTCCGCGACCTGAGCCTCGAGCTGCCCCGCGACCGGCTGATCGTGCTGACGGGGCTCTCCGGCTCCGGGAAGTCCTCCCTCGCCTTCGACGTGCTCCACGCCGAGGGGCAACGGCGGTACCTCGACAGCCTCTCCGCGTACGCCCGGCAGTTCCTGCACGTGATGGCGAAGCCGGACATCGACCTGCTCCTCGGGCTCCCGCCGACGGTCGCGATCGAGCAGCGGCTCTCGCGGGGCGGCCGGACGTCGACCGTCGCCACGGTGACCGAGGTCTACCATTACCTGCGGCTCCTGTTCGCCAAGCTCGGCGTCCAGCACTGCACGGGCTGCGGCGAGCCGATCCGCTCGCAGACGCGCCGGGAGATCGTCGAGCGTGTCCGGCGCGAGCTCCGTGGACAGCGCGTCACGCTCCTCGCGCCGGTCGTCCGCGGCCGGAAGGGCTACCACAAGGACGAGCTCGCCGCCGCGCGGAAGCTGCGCCTGCGCGAGGCGCGCATCGACGGCCGGCGGGTATCGCTCGCCACCGTCCCGCTGCTCGACCGCTACCGTGAGCACGACATCGACCTCGTCGTCGCGGGGCTCCCCGCCGATCTCGCGGGCCTCGAGACGGCGCTCGACCGTGCCCTCCGCCTCGGCCGCGGAACGGTCGTCGCGCTCACGGACGGCGCGGAGCGCCTCTACTCGGAGCGGCTCTTCTGCCCGACCTGCGGGATCGGCTTCGAGGCCCTCGACCCGCGCCTCTTCTCCTTCAACAGCCGCCAGGGCGCCTGCCCCGCGTGCGACGGCGCGGGCGTCGAGGTCGACGTGGACCCCGAGGCGATCGTCGATCCCGCGCGCCCGCTCCAGGCGGGGGCGCTCGTCCCGCTCGAGCGCCCCGAGCTCCGGGCGGAGAAGCGCCGGCTGCTGCGCGCGCTCTCTGCGGCCGCCGTGCCCCTCGACCGCCCCTTCGGGCGCCTCGCCGCCCGCCACCGCCGCCTCGCGCTGGACGGGAGCGGCCGGACGCCGGGGGCGGTCGCGGTGCTCCGGACCGCGCTCGCGTCCGAGGCCGGCGCCGAGCTCGCCGACTTCACGACGGAACGCCCGTGCGCGGCGTGCGCCGGCCAGCGCCTGAACCCGCGTGCGCGCGCCGTCCGCCTGCAGGGGACGCCCATCGCCGAGCTGACGGCGCTCGCGATCCGCGACGCCGAGCGGGCCGTCGCCGGGCTCCGCTTCGAGGCGCGCGACGCGGCGATCGCCGAGGGTCCGCTGAAGGAGATCCTGCCGCGCCTCGGCTTCCTCGGTCAGGTGGGGCTCTCGTATCTGACGCTCGACCGGCGGGCCGACACGCTGTCGGGCGGCGAAGCGCAGCGGATCCGCCTCGCGGCGCAGCTCGGCTCCAACCTGCGCGGCGTGTGCTACATCCTCGACGAGCCGACGATCGGCCTCCATCCCCGCGACAACGCGATGCTCCTCGATACCCTGGAGCAGCTGCGCGCGCGGGGCAACACGGTGCTGGTCGTCGAGCACGACGAGGCGACCATCCAGCGGGCCGACCTGGTGGTCGACCTCGGACCGGGTGCGGGCGTGCAGGGGGGCCGGCTGGTCGCCGTGGCCCCGCCCGACGAGCTCCGCGCGATCCCCGCCTCGGTCACCGGACGCTACCTGGGCGCGCCGCGACGGCGGCTCGGCCCGAGCCGGACCCTGGACGCGCTCCCGCGCCTCACCGTCCGCGGCGCGCGCGAGCACAACCTCCGCGACATCGACGTCGGCATCCCGGTCGGCGCGTGGACGTGCGTGACCGGCGTGTCCGGCTCCGGGAAGTCGACGCTCGTCCGCGACGTGCTGTACACGGCGACGCGCCGGGCGCTCGGGCTCCACGCCGGCCGGGTCGGCGCCCACCGCGCCCTCGAGGGCGTCGAGCACCTCACGCGCGCCGTCGAGGTGGACCAGACGCCGATCGGCCGCACGCCGCGCTCCACACCCGCCTCCTACGTCGGGTTCTTCGACGACATCCGCCGGCTCTTCGCGCAGGTGCCGGAGGCGCGGCTCCGGGGCTGGAGCGCGGGACGGTTCTCCTTCAACGTCGCCGGGGGACGCTGCGAGGCGTGCGCCGGACAGGGCCGTCTCCGGATGGAGATGAGCTTCCTGCCCGACGTCTACGTCGACTGCGACGCCTGCGGCGGCCGGCGCTACACGGAGGAGACGCTCGGCATCCGCTGGGCGGGGCGGACGATCGCCGACGTGCTCGCGATGACGGTCGAGGAGGCGGCGGAGTTCTTCGCGCCGCATCCGCAGGTGGCGCGCTGCCTCCAGGTCCTCTGCGACATCGGCGTCGGCTACCTCACGCTCGGCCAGCCGAGCAACACGCTCTCGGGCGGCGAGGCGCAGCGCATCAAGCTGGCCTACGAGCTCGCGAAGGAGTCACGCGGGCAGACGCTCTACGTGCTCGACGAGCCGACGACGGGGCTCCACTTCGCGGACATCGACCGGCTCATCGCGGTGCTCCACCGGCTGGTCGATCTCGGGAACACGGTGGTGACGATCGAGCACAACCTCGACATCATCAAGGAGGCGGACTGGATCGTCGACCTCGGGCCGGAGGGCGGCGCCGGCGGCGGCCGCGTGGTCGCCTGCGGGCCGCCGGCGACGGTGGCGGCCGCGGACGGCTCGCACACCGCCCGCTGGCTGCGTGCGATGCTGACCCCGACGGCCGCCTAGGCCGCCGGGGTCTCGTCCGAGAGGCTAGAGCCCGAGAGACGGCTGCTCGCCCAGTGCGATCTCGCCGCCCTGGCCCGTCCGGCTCGCCAGCTCGCTGCGGAGCGAGGCGATCTCCTCGCGGAGCCGACGGTTCTCGGCCTGGAGCTCCGCGAGTTTCCGGGTCGCGGCCGCCGCGCCCGCGGCCGGCGTCGCCCTCTTCGTGCCCGCCTTCGCGGACCGCCTGCGCCCGGCGGCCCCCTTCGTCTTCGTCCTGCCTATCGTCTTCCTCGCCTTCGCCATGGTCCCTCCTCGCGTGTCGGGTGGCCCGGTAGAAGCATTTTTTGCCGCCTTCACACAAGTCCCTCGTACGCGGCCGGAGCTGGCCTACCTTCCCTGCCCGCATGCATGCGACGCAACGGCGCCCGACCGCGCCGCGCGCCGCTCGACCCGACGCAGGGAGCGCCGCCCCTACTTCCCGACCATCACCTCGGTGGCCTTCACGATGACGAGCACCTCGTCGCCGGCCCTGAGCTTCAGCCGCTCGACGGACCCCTTCGTGATGGCCGACACGACCTCCTGCCCGCCCACGTCGACGACGACCTCCGCCATGATGTTCCCGGTCCTGACGCTCTTCACGGTGCCCCTGAGCCGATTGCGTGCGCTGAGCTCCATCCGGCCCTCACCCTACGGGGGACGCAGATCGTGGAGTCACGATGAGGGGGGTGCGCGATCGCCGCCTCATGTTCGGTTCATCGTCTCGTTGACCCGCGCGTGAAATCCCGGGGAGTGAGGAGAGCCGTCCCCCGGGAGCAGGACGTGACCGAGCCCGGCGAGGGAGTGAGCCAGCGCCTGGCGCGAAATGGCAAGACCCGCGCTGCGGACTCCTGCTATACGACGCCCTGCGACGTCGGACCGATGGCCACCGCGGCTCCCGCCGCGAGGGCACGGACGCGTCGGACGACGATCGGGCGTCAGGGCAGCGACGACTTCGGAAGGAGGGCGATCGATGCGAAGCTCAGCATCGTGGGTGCTTGGGGTGCTCCTCGTCGGGCTCGTCACCCTCGGCCGAGCGCCTGAGCGTGCGTGGGCTGACAATGACATCACCCTGAACCGGATCACGCAGGTGCAGCCGGGTATGACGATGCTCCAGGTGCTGCAGACCCTCGGCCCACCGAGCGACATCGTCGGGCACAGCTTCTACTACCGGGATCAGGGCAAGGTCATATTCGCGTCCAAGGGCAACCCGCTCGACCAGACGAAGGTCGAGAAGGTCGAGCCGAGCCTCGTGCAGAACCCGAAGCCCTGACCCCCGAGGCCGACGCCGTTCCCGGCGCAGCACGCCGCCGCGTGGGTGCCGCGGCGTAGCCGACGTGGACGCCGCGGGCCTCGGCTCATCGGCGCATCAGTGATCCTGCCGAGCGGGGATTGGGCTCGGGGCCCACACTTCGTATGACGGATACGGAGCGGAGGAAGCCATGCACAGCACGACCCGGCCGGCGTCACTCATCGTCATCGCCGCGGCGCTGTTCACCGTCCTCGCCGTTCCGGCGCACAGCGCGGACAGGCCCAACATCGTCTTCGTCATGGGAGACGACGTCGGGTGGTTCAACATCGGCGCGTATCACCAGGGCATCATGGCCGGGAGAACGCCGAACCTCGACCGGCTCGCCGACGAGGGGATGCGCTTCACCGACTACTACGCCGAGGCGAGCTGCACGGCCGGGCGCGCGAACTTCATCACCGGGCAGCTCCCGATCCGCACGGGTCTCACGACGGTGGGGCAGGCCGGCGCTCCGCTCGGCATGCCCGCCGAGGCGCCCACCATCGCCACCGTGCTCAAGTCGATGGGCTACTCGACGGGCCAGTTCGGCAAGAACCACCTCGGCGATCTCAACAAGTTCCTGCCCTGCGTGCACGGCTTCGACGAGTTCTTCGGGTACCTCTACCACCTCGACGCGATGGAGGACCCCGACCACGCCAACTACCCGCCGGCGCTCAAGGACAAGGTCGGTCCGCGGAACATGCTGACGTGTCAGGCGACCGACAAGGACGACCCGACCGAGCAGCCCCGCTGGGGCAAGATCGGCCGGCAGACGATCAAGGACGAGGGTTCGCTCGGTCCCGAGCGCATGAAGACGGTCGACGACGAGATTCTCGCGCGTGCGCTCGCCTTCGTCGACAAGGCGAAGAAGGACGGAAAGCCCTTCTTCGTCTGGCTCAACCCCACACGCATGCACGTCGTGACGCACCTCTCCGACAAGTACGAGAAGATGCGCACGCCCGAGAACGGCTGGTCCATCGAAGAGGCGGGCATGGCGCAGCTCGACGACGTCGTCGGGGCGGTGATGAAGAAGCTCAAGGACGCGGGCCTCGACGGCAACACCATCGTCGCGTTCAGCACGGACAACGGGGCGGAGAACTTCACCTGGCCCGACGGTGGCCAGACGCCGTTCGCAGGAGGCAAGGGGACCGTGATGGAGGGGGGCTTCCGCGTGCCGGCGCTCATCCGCTGGCCGGGGAAGGTGCCGACCGGCAAGGTCGAGAACGGGATATTCTCGGGGCTCGACTGGTTCCCGACCTTCGTCGCCGCGGCGGGCGATCCCAACATCACCGACGAGCTCCTGAAGGGAAAGGACCTCGGCGGCACGACGTACAAGGTACACCTCGACGGCTACGACCAGACGAACCTGCTCACCGGCAAGGGGCCGTCGAAGCGGCACGAGGTCTTCTACTTCGCCGAGTCGACGCTCGGCGCCGTGCGGATGGACGACTACAAGTACCGCTTCATCGATCAGCCCGGCGGCTGGCTCGGCGGGACGGTCAAGGTCGACTGGCCGATCATCGTCAACCTCCGCCTCGATCCGTTCGAGCGGACGGGCCTTCCCACCGCCAGCGGCGGATCGCTCGCCTTCTACAACTGGTTCGCCTACGAGTTCTGGCGCTTCGTCCTCGTGAAGCAGGAGATCGCGAGGTACGCCCAGACCTTCCTCGACTACCCGCCGATGCAGAAGGGCGCGACCTTCAACCTGGAGGCGCTCAAGGCCGAGCTCGAGAAGAAGATGGAGGCCCTGAAGAGCAGTCAAGGCCAGTGAGCCCGAACGAGGCGGCCGTCCCGCCGAGGAGCAGGGGGCGAAACCAAGCGCCCGGAAGCGAAGCTACCGGAGCTTCACGTTGAAGGCCTGCGGTCCCTTCTCCCCGGGTCGCGTCTGGAACTCGACCTCCTCACCCTCGCGCAGATCGGTGAACTCCACGCGCGGGGCGAGCTTCGATCGATGGAAGAACACCTCCTCCGTGCCGTCGTCCGGCGTGATGAACCCGAAGCCCTTCTCGCGAACGATCCGCTTGATGGTTCCCGTCATCGCTCCCGCTGGCGCTTCTACGCTCCATGGCCCCGTGCGGCAAGATGGCACGTCCGTTGCGTTCCGGCACACGACGCTGCCGTCGAACGCGACGGATCGTCGCCGGGCGAGGTCTCGGCCCTACAGACGCTCCGCGCTCCGTAGGGCAATGCGACAACAACTCGATCTGCGGGGGATACCGCTCCGTCGTCGCGTTGGAGGGAGGCGGAATGGACAGTAGTGCGCGAATCCTCGTCGTCGACGACAATGCGACGGTGCGCGACTCTCTGCGCGAGACGCTGTCCGCGGAGGGCTACGCGGTGCAGGCGGTGGAGAACGCGCTGCAGGCGATCGCCGAGCTCGAGCGCCAGGAGGTGGACCTCGTCCTCGCCGACCTCTCCCTCCCCCGCGTCAGCGGCCTCGAGCTCCTCGACCGCATCAAGCAGACCTGGCCCGCCGTCGAGGTCATCGTCATCACCGGCCAGGGCTCCATCGCCACCGCCGTCGACGCCATCAAGCGCGGCGCCTACCACTACGTCACCAAACCCTTCACCGCCGACGAGATCCTCCACCTCGTCGCCCAGGCCCTCGAGCGCCGCCGCCTCGTCCACCGCAAGGAGCGCCTGGAGGAGGAGCTCTCCCTCGCCCGCGGCGTCCACCAGCTCGTCGGCCAGTCCGAGCCCCTCCAGAAGATCCGCGCCGTCATCCAGACCGCCGCCGGCTCCGAGGCCACCGTGCTCATCCAGGGCGAGAGCGGGACCGGCAAGGAGATCATCGCCAACGCCATCCACGCCCAGTCCAAGCGGGCCCGCGGGCCGCTCGTCAAGATGAACTGCGCGGCCGTCCCCGACACCCTGCTCGAGTCCGAGCTCTTCGGCCACGAGAAGGGCGCCTTCACCGGGGCCGACCGCCGCCGCATCGGCCGCTTCGAGCAGGCCGACGGGGGCACCCTCTTCCTCGACGAGGTCTGCGAGATGCACCCCCGGCTCCAGGCCAAGTTCCTGCGCGCCCTCCAGGAGCGGGAGATCGAGCGGCTGGGGTCCTCCACCCCCATCCCGGTCGACGTCCGCATCATCGCGGCCACCAACCGGGACCTGAAGCAGGCGCTCGAGGCGGGGGTGCTGCGCGAGGACCTCTACTACCGGCTCAACGTGATCCTCCTCCAGGTGCCGCCGCTGCGCGAGCGGATGGACGACGTGCCGATCCTGGCGATGCACTTCCTGCGCAAGTACACCGCGCGGGAGGGGGCGGCGGCGACGGGGTTGGCGGAGGACGCGCTCAACGTGCTGCTCTCGTATGCCTGGCCGGGGAACGTGCGGGAGCTGGAGAACGCGATCGAGCGGGGGGTGGTGCTGGGGCACGGGGAGCGGCTGCGGGCGGGGGACCTGCCGCCGCAGGTGCACCGGCGGGCCGACGACCACCATCCGCTGGTGCCCGCGCATCTCACGCTGGAGGAGATGGAGAAACTCGCCATCGCCCAGGCCCTGCGGCTCACGGGCGGCAACAAGAGCGAGGCCGCCGAGCGCCTCGGCATCCACCGCACGAGCATCTACGACAAGATGCGCCGCTACGGGATCGAATGGCCGCGGCCGGAGACGCCGGAGCCGGCGGGCACCCCGGACCGACCCGCCGGGTGAGCGCCGGGCTCGCGCGCGCCCCCCCTCGCCTCAGTAGCTCCGCGGCAGCCCGAGCACGTGCTCGGCGACGTAGTTGAGGATCATCTCGCGCGAGACGGGCGCGGTCTTGATGAGCCGCAGGAGCGGCCAGTACGTGATGACCTCGAACTCGCGGGTGAAGCCGTTCCCGCCGTGCACCTGGATCGCGACGTCGCACGCCTCGAGCCCGGCGTCGGCCGCCGCCATCTTCGCCATGTTCGCCTCGGGGCCCGACATCTCGCCGCGGTCGAACTGGTGGGCCGCCTTGCGCGTCATGAGCGACGCGAGCTCGAGATGCGTTGCCGCGAGCGCCATCGGGTGCGCGAGCCCCTGGTGCGCGCCGATCGGGACGCTGAAGACCTTGCGGTCCTTCGCGTAGGCGACCGCCCGCTTCAGCACGTACTTCCCGAGCCCCACCGCGATCGCGGCGCCCGCCACGCGCTCCGGGTTGAGGAGATCGAAGAGGTAGCGGTGGCCGAGCCCCTCCTGGCCGATCAGCGCCGAGCGTGGCACGCGGACGTCGTCCAGGAAGAGCGTCCACTGCCGCTCCGTCTCGTTGAGCGCCGTGTCCTGCACCTGCTTCGTGAACCCCGGCGCGTCCGTGTCGACGATGAAGAGCGAGAGGCCGCTCCGCTTGTCGGTCGCCTCGCGATGGGGGGTGGTCCGCGTGACGAGGAGGACGTGCTGCGCCTGCTCGACGCCCGAGATGAAGTACTTCTGTCCGCGGATGCGATAGCCGTCCCCGTCGCGCGTCGCGAGCGTCTCGAGCCGGAAGCTGTTCGAGCCGGCGTTCGGCTCCGTGATCGCGAAGCAGAACCGGGTCGTGCCCCGCGCGAGCCCGGGGAGGTGGCGCCGCTTCTGCTCGTCGCTCCCGTGCCGGGCGAGCGCGATCGTCCCCATCACCGTGCTGACGATCATCAGGAGGAGCGCCATGCCCTCCGAGGCCATCGCCTCCATGAGGACGGCCATCTCCCGGAGCCCGAGCCCCGCGCCGCCGTGCTCCTGCGGCACCAGGGTGCCGAGGTAGCCGGCGTCGGCGAGCGCCTGCCAGAGGCGCTCGGGGAACTCGTTGGCGAGCGCGCGCTCGTGCCAGTGTGCGCGGCCGTTCGGGCCGGCGGCCAGCTCGTGGACCGCCTGGACGATCAGGGTCTCCTCGGGGGACAGCTCGAAGCTCATGCGCACCTCGTGGGGCCAGTCGAACGTCGGCGCCCTTCCCGGTCGGCCCGCGGCCGGGAGTTCGCGTGGCCGACAGGGAATCACACACCGGGTGTGGTCGGCCAGGGTGATCGCGGCACGTTTCGCTCAGAGGCATCGCCGCTTCCCTCGCCGGACGGGGTCGTCTACCCTCGCAGCGGCCATGGTCCAGGTGGGAGCCCCCCGGGGAGCGCGACCAAGGGGTCCGATCCGCCTCGGCGGCGCCTATCTCCGCGCCGTCGAGAATCTCGAGGCGCTGCCACAGAATCAGTCGGGAGCCGACAAGAGCTGGGTCGAGCGGACGATCCGGAGCTGGCGCGAGGTTTGCCGAAAAGCCGTGCGCATACGCTGATCGCTCCCGATGGACCCGTTCCTGCGTCTGGTCCGTTCGCTGCGACGATCCCGTGTCCGCTTCGTCGTCATCGGCCTCTCCGGGATCAACCTCCATGCCCGCTCCGCGTCTGAGCTCTTCGCCACCCAGGACCGCGATCTCTTCGTCCCGCTCGATCCCGACAATACCCTCGCCGCCTGGCGCACGAGCGAGAGGGTCGGCCTCGAGCTCGAGTGCGGCGGAGAGCCGCTCGATCAGCCGCGGGACCGTTTGCTGGCCGAGCGGGTCATCGCCAGGCGAGCGCTCGTCCGTGCCACGGACCACGCCGGGCTCGACGTCGATTTTGCGCTCGTCATGGCCGGGTTCGACTTCGAGACGGTATGGAACGAGCGGCGGATCTTCCGCGTCGAGGGCGTCGATATCCCGGTCGCGCGCCTCGCCTACATCATCGAATCGAAGCGCCGCGCCGGGCGCGACAAGGACCGCCTGTTCTTCGCCACGCACGCCGAGGCCATCCGC
>CAZLYE010000555.1:0-4172 GCA_964562865.1 uncultured Binatia bacterium (SeqCode)
GCGGCGACCCCCGCCGCGGCCACCTCGTCGCTCGGCTCCGGCAGCGTCCCGACGCTGCGGAGCGGCGCGAACGGCGGTGTCCCGGCGAGCATCATGGGCGACGACGATAGCCCGCCGCCCGCGCGCGCTCCAGCGCGGCGCGGGCGGCGAGCGGCTCCTCAGAGCGTCCGGGCGCGCCGGGCATCCTCGAGGAATCGCGCGACGCCGGCATAGACGCCCTCGGCGACGGCCTCGCGGTAGGCGCGACCCGCGAGCCGCCGCCCCTCGGCCGGATGGGTGAGGAAGGACGTCTCCACCAGCACGCACGGCATGTAGGCGCCCACGAGCACGTAGAAGGGCCCACGCTTCACGCCGAGGTCGACGACGCCGGGCCAGCGGGCGCCCACGTGGCCGACCAGCGCCCGCTGCACGGCGGTCGCGAGCGCGATCGACTCCTCCATCTTTCCCACCTGCACGAGGTCGCTCAGGATGTAGCGGAGGTCGTGCTCGCCGCGGCTCGGTTGGAGGAGCGGCAGGCCGTTCTCCATGGCGGCCAGCCGGATGGTGGCGCGGTCGTGCGTGTTGTTCAGGTAGTACGTCTCGATCCCGTGCAGGCTCGCCCGTCGGCTCGCGTTCGCGTGGATCGAGAGGAAGAGGTCGGCGCCCTCGGCATTGGCACGCGCGGTGCGCGCCGCGAGCGGGAGCGTCACGTCGTGCGTGCGCGTGAGGACGACCTCGGCCCCGAGGCGGGTCCGCAGCAGCGTCGCCAGGTGCTCGGCGATCGCGAGCGTCACGTCCTTCTCGACGGCGAAGCCGCGGGCGCCCGGGTCGTGGCCGCCGTGGCCGGGGTCGAGGACGATCTTCGGCCGGGCGAGCCGCTCGACGACCGCGCCGTCCGCGGGCGGTCGCTCGGCGGCCGGCGGCGCCGGCGGTGCGCTCGGCTCGGGCGCGAGGGCCACGCGCACCTCCCGGCCGCGCGCCGCGCGCTCGACGCGGTACGTGACCGCGCCGTCGAGATCGAAGACGAGCCGGAGGACGCCTGCCTCGCCGACCCCGATCCGGAGGGCGGCGAGCGGGGTCGGCGTGCTCGTGAGGGGCGCCACGTCAGCGCCGAGCCGCGTTCCGGCGGGGAGGTCGACGTAGAGGCGCGAGACCGTACCGGGCGTGATCGTCACCCCGTGGACCGCCGCGCGAACGGGCGCCGAGAGGATCAGGCGAGCGGTCGCACCGCCCGCGCTCGGCGTCACCTCGAGCCGTCGGAGCTCGAGCGCCTCACCCTGCGTCGCCGCCCCGAGGACGAGACCCACCCCGAGGAGCGCACCCCTCCTCCACCCCACGGGCGGGGAAGATAGGAGACACCCGGGACGGAATCAAGGCGCGCCGTCGTCGCGGCGGGCCGCCTCGACCAGCCGCGCGAGGATGGCGAGCGCGTCGAGTGGCGTCAGCCGTTCGGGCTCGAGCGCGGCGAGCTCGCGTCGGAGCTGCTCCTCGCGGGGCGTGAAGAGCGAGAGCTGCGCCCCGGCGGGCTCCGCCCCGCGCGCGATCGGCCCGGTGCCGGTCTCGAGGCCGGCGAGGAGCGCGCGCGCCCGCCGGACGACCGGCTCGGGCACGCCCGCGAGGCGCGCCACCTCGACGCCGTAGCTCCGCGGCGCGGGGCCGGGCACGATCTGTCGCAGGAACACGATCTCGCCCTTCCATTCGGCGACGGCGACGGACAGGTTCCGGACGCGCAGCCGCTCGGCGGCCAGCGCGGTGAGCTCGTGGTAGTGTGTTGCGAAGAGCGTCCGCGGGCGCTCGGGGGCGTCGTGGAGGTGCTCGGCGACGGCCCACGCGATCGAGATGCCGTCGAACGTGCTCGTGCCGCGCCCGATCTCGTCGAGGATGACCAGGCTCCGTGCCCCGAGCTGTGCGAGGATGTTCGCCGTCTCCCGCATCTCGACCATGAAGGTCGACTCGCCGCCCACGAGGTTGTCGCTCGCACCGACGCGCGTGAAGATGCGGTCGACGAGCCCGATCTCCGCCTCGGCCGCCGGGACGAAGCTCCCCATCTGCGCGAGGAGCACGATCAGAGCCACCTGCCGGAGGTAGGTCGACTTCCCGCCCATGTTCGGGCCGGTGATGAGCACGACCTGCTCGGCCTCTGGGTCGAGGCGCACGTCGTTGGGCACGAACCCGCCGCTCCCGACCGCCTCGACGACGGGATGGCGCCCGGCGCGGACGGTGAGCGTCGGCGCGCGCGTGATCGCGGGCCGCGTCCATCCGCGGCAGTGGGCCACCTCGGCGAGCGCCGCGAGCGCGTCGAGGGCGGCGAGCGCGTCGGCCGTCCGCGCGAGCGTCGGGTGATGCGCCGCGACGGTGTCGAGGAGAGCCTCGAAGAGGTGGACCTCGAGCGCGCGGAGACGTTCCTCCGCGCCGAGCACGCGGGCCTCGTGCTCGCGGAGCGCCGGCGTGACGAAGCGCTCCGCGCCGACCAGCGTCTGGCGTCGCTCGTAGTCCGACGGGACGAGCGGAAGGTTCGGGCGCGTCACCTCGACGTAGTAGCCGAACACGCGGTTGTGCCGGACCTTGAGCGACGTGATGCCCGTCCGCGCGCGCTCGGCCGCCTCGAACCGTGCGAGCCACCCCTTGGCGTCGCGCGCCGTCTCACGGAGGGCGTCCACCTCGGCGTCCCGCCCGGGACGGATGAAGCCCGGGAGGCGCGTGTGGGGCGGTGGGGCGTCGACGAGCGTCGCGGCGACGTCGGCCGCGACCGCGGGGAGCGGATCGAGGGCGCCGACGGCCCGCCGGAGAAGTCCCGCGCGCGCGGGTGCCATCGTCCCGAGCACCTCGGCGACGCGCCCGAGCGCGACCGCGAGGTGCGCGACGTCGCGCGGGCCGGCCACGCGCGCCCCCACCCGTCCCGCGAGCCGCTCGAGATCCCCGATCCCGCGGAGGGCGGCGCGGAGCGCCTCGCGCATCTCGAGGCGCTCCCGGAGCTCCTCGACGGCGTCGAGCCGCTCGCCGATCGCCGCGGGATCGAGCAGGGGGTAGAGGAGCCACTCGCGGAGACGGCGGGCGCCCATCGGCGTCGCCGTCTCGTCGAGCACCCAGAGGAGCGAGCCCCGCCGCTCGCCGCCGAGGGTCTGGAGGAGTTCCAGGTTCCGGCGCGTCGCGGCGTCGAGCTGGAGGAAGCCAGCGGGGGCGTACGCCTCCACCGGGCGGAGGTGTGCGGGCCGGCGGCGATAGGCGGCGTCGACGTAGGCGAGCGCGCCCGCGGCGACCCGGTCGGCGACCGGCTGGCGGGCCGACTCGGGCGGCGCGTCGGGCAGCGCGGCCGTCGCCCACGGGCGCCCGTCGCGGCACGCGGCCGCGACGGGCGCAGGGAGGTCGGGCGCGAGGAGGAGCTCGCGAGGCGCGAGGCGCTCGAGCTCGTCCCGCGCGGCGTCCCACCCGCGCACCTCGGTCGCGCGGAACGCGCCCGTCGCGAAGTCGATCGCCGCGAGACCGAAGCGCTCGCCGTCGGCGGCGAGCGCCGCGAGCAGGCTCGGCGCGCCCGGGTCGAGGCTCTCCTCCTCGAGGATCGTCCCCGGCGTGATGATGCGGACGACCTCGCGCTCCATGAGACCGCGCCCGCGCCCGGGGCTCTGCTCGCAGACGGCCACCGTGTGGCCCTTGGCGAGCAGGCGCGTCACGTAGGGCTGCGCCGCGTGCGCGGGGAAGCCGCAGAGCGGCACCTCGTCCGGGTCGCCGCGGTTCCGCGCCGTCAGCGTGAGATCGAGAGCGCGCGACGCCACCTCGGCGTCCTCGAAGAACATCTCGTAGAAGTCGCCGAGGCGGAAGAACAGCAGCGCATCCGGGTGCGCGCTCTTCACCCGCAGGTACTGCTCCAGCATCGGCGTGAGCTTCATGGCGCGGATTCTGGCATTGGCCCCGGGCGAAAGGAAGGTCCTGCCGCCATGTGAAGTGCTGTGCCGTACGCCAGCGACGCGGGTGTCAGCCACCGCACTGCAAAGTGCCGAAATGTGTCACCATAGCTGATGCTTCAGCAAGATCTCGCCAATTCAGGAAAGGAACATCCCAAGCGGTGTTACCCATGCTGCTGGCGTGGATAGTGCGTAGCGGCCACCCGACATTACTGAACTCCTGAGGTGACCGGTGATCGGACAGTGGCAGAAGAATGCATCGCGCAAACGGGCTGGAGCGGCCGAGAGTGG
>CAZLYE010000556.1:0-3203 GCA_964562865.1 uncultured Binatia bacterium (SeqCode)
GAGGTAGGCGGCCCAGGGGGCAGGGTGCCGGCGGGCGAGCACGCCGAAGAGCGCCCACGCCGGCGCGGCGAGCGGCACGATGAACGGCTGCGTCAGGTTCACCTGGTACACGTCGCCCGCGGCGACGTAGTCGAGCACACGCCGGACGGCGGCGAGGTACCGCTCGGGCGCGAGCCGCGGCGCGAGCCGTCCCGCCGAGATGGGGCCGTCCCAGCGCGGGACCGCGCCCGCGAGCCGCTCGAGCCACGGGGCGCGCGCGCTCGCGGGGTCCGCGCACGCGAGCGCGTACTGCGCCCGCGCGCGGTCGTACACGACGATCGGGTCGTAGCGGGAGAGCACCGCCAGCGGGACGTCGGGCACGGGAACGGCCCCGTCGCGCGGCGGATCCGTGAAGCGGCCGAGCTCGTAGGCGAGGTAGCCGACGGCGCCTCCGTACGGGAAGGGCAGGTCGGCCGGCGTCCCCACGACGAACGCCTCGAGGGCGCCGAGAGGATCGCGCGTCGCGACGTCGCCCTCGACGCGGCCGTCGGGAAGGATCCGGAGCCGCGCGCGCGGCGCGCAGCCGAGGAGGGTGACCGGACGCGTGCCGTCCGGCACCTCGAGGAGGAACGCGCCCGGCTCCGGCGCGAGCGCCGCCAGCACGTCGAGCGGGTCGCGGCGGAGCGCGAGCGGCACGAGCGGCATCCGGCGGATCGTAGGAGCGGGTCCTCGGTCGGTCAAGACGACTCGTCGAGTTTCGGTTTGCGCGCTTGCGTCCCGGGAGGCGAGCGTCTAGCGTCGGGACCGTGAACGCCGCCGTCGGACTCATCGAGCGGATCCTTCCGTCGATCGTCCACCTCCAGGCGCAGATCCCCGAGTCGCATCCGTCCGCGCGCATCCTCGGCACGGAGCGCATGGGGTCCGGGATGGTCGTCGACTCCAGCGGCCTCGTGCTCACCGTCAACTACGTCGTGCTCGGCGCCGAGCAGGTGAAGGCGACGCTGCTCGACCAGCGCTCGTACATCGCCGAGGTGGTGCGGCACGACTTCGCGTCGGGGCTCGCGCTGGTGCGGCTCCCCGAGCAGCGGCTTCCCGCGCTGCCGCTCCGCAGCTCGGTCGACCTCGAGCCGGGCGAGGAGGCGTTCATCGTCGCGAGCGTCGGTGACGGCGCGGCCCGCGTCGCGAGCGGCGCGGTCAGCTACATCGGCCCGTTCGACGCCAACTGGGAGTACGTGCTCGACCGCGCCATCATGACGACGGCGATGAACCCCGGGCTCGGCGGCGGACCGCTGCTCGACACGCTCGGCCGCGTGACGGGAGTCGTCTCGCTCAACCTGAACGAGATCGGCCGTTTCTCGCTCGCGATCCCGACCGACTACTACCTCGATGCCCGCGACACGTTCCTCGCCGGGCGGCCGCGCGTCGGCACCACGCGCGCCTGGCTCGGCATCTTCTGCTACGCGGTGAAGGACCACGTGGTGATCGCGGGGCTCCTGCCCGGCGGTCCCGGCGAGCAGGCGGGTCTCAAGGCCGGCGACGTGATCCTCGCGATCGACGGCCAGGACGTGGGCGACCGCCGCTCGCTCTACCGCCTCCTCTGGGCGCACCGCCCGGGAGAGTCGGTCACGCTCAATATCTTCCGCGGGCGCGAGATGCGGACGGTGACGGTCGCGTCGGGCGACGTCGAGAAGTTCTTCGAGTAGGCGGCGGTCCCGCGGAGCGTCGCGATGACCGAGTACGCGATGCCCCGCTGCGACGAGCCGTTCGACTTCCGCCGCCAGGCAGCGACCTACGCCCGCTTCCGGCCGGACTACGCGCCCGCGCTCTACGACGCGATCACCGCGCGCACCGGCCCGGCAGCGGGCCGACGAGCGCTCGACCTCGGCTGCGGACCCGGGGGCGTCGCCTCGGCGCTCGCCCGCCGCGGCTGGCGTGTGGTCGGGGCGGACTTCTCGGCGCCGATGCTCCGCGAGGCGCAGCGCACGAGCGCCGGGGCGGCCTGGACGCAGGCGCGCGCCGAGGCGCTGCCACTGCGCGCGGGCTCGGTCGCGCTCGTCACCTGCGGCACCGCCTTCCACTGGTTCGCGCCGGCGCCCACGCTGGCGGAGATCGCACGCGTGCTCACGCCCGGGGGCGTGGTGGCGATCTTCTGGCAGCACTCCGCGCCCGACGATCCCGCGATGGCGCTCGTCGGTGCCACCCTCGCCTCGCTCGGCATCACCGCGCCCGAGATGCTGCTCGTGCAGCCCGCGCCCGCGTCGCCGTTCGTGGACACCCGGTTCGCCGCCGCGGCGCCCATCTGCATCGCGCAGGAGCAGGCGTTCGACGCGGCGAGCTTCGTCGGCTGGGTGGGGACCCTCGAATGGCTGCGCCGGCTCGCCGGCGAACGTCACGAGGAGCTCCTCTCGGCGCTCGGACGGACGGTCGCCGCGGAGCATCCCGCGGGCGTCGTGCAGCACTCGCACCAGCACCTCTTCCTCGCCCGCGCCTGACGGTGCGGCGCGGTCGCTTGCCGGCGCGGCCCGGGCGCGCTACGGGCGGGATCCGTGAGCGCGGAATCGTGGCGGGGTGGGGGCGGCGGGGGTCCCCCGGGTGCTTCGGGTCCTCGGCGCGTCGCCGCGCGGGTCGGGACGCACCCCGAGTCCTGACCGTGCGCCCGACGATGCCGCTCGGCGACTTCCTCGTCGCCTACCTCCGGAAGATCGGGGTGACGCATCTGTCCGGGATCCCCGGCGACCTCGTGCTCCGGCTCTTCTCGCGGCTCGGGAAGCCGCGCGGGCTCCGGATCGTCACGCTGTCGCACGAGCCGGGGGTGGGGTTCGCCGCCGACGGGTACGCGCGTGCAACGGGACGGATCGGCGTCGTGTGCGTCACGTACGGCGCCGGCGGGCACAACATGGTGAACCCGGTCGCCGGGTCGTTCTCCGAGCGGGTCCCGGTGCTCGTGATCAGTGGCGGGCCCGGCGAGGACGAGCGGCGGCTCGGGACACTCATCCACCACCAGGCGAAGGCGATCGAGTCGCAGTTCCGGATCTACCAGGAGCTCACGTGCGCGGCGTCGGTGGTGGACGACGCGGCGAGCGCCGCGCGCACCGTCGACGAGGTGGTGCGGACGGTGTGGCGCGAGCAGCGTCCCGGGTACCTCGAGATCCACCGCGACATGGTGGAGCGACGGATCCCCGTCCCCCGCGAGCTGATCGAGTGGGACGGCGCGCTCCACTTCA
>CAZLYE010000557.1:0-7190 GCA_964562865.1 uncultured Binatia bacterium (SeqCode)
GTCGTGATCTTCCGTGGCGTCGTCCGGAGCCCGTCCGTCACGACCGAGACGCTGTACGGCGCGATCACGGCCTACCTGCTGCTCGGCATCACGTGGGCCTGGTGCTACGTCCTCGTCGAGGAGCTCCAGCCGGGCTCGTTCCGGTCGATGGTGGCGGCGGACGGTCACGTGGCGCCTCCCGAGCTGACGGTCTTGAGCTTCATCACGCTCACGTCCGTCGGCTACGGCGACGTGGTGCCGGTGAGCCGGCACGCGCGGTCGCTCGCCGTCCTCGAGGCGATCGCGGGACAGATGTACCTGGCGGTGTTCGTCGCGCGCCCGGTCGGGATGCACGGGCTGCCCCGGAGGAGCGGAGAGTGACCGCCGAGCTACAGGCCCGGCGCGAGCGGGTCGTCGACGCGGCGACGATCCTCCGCCAGCTGGGGATCGGTTCCGGCTAGGATGCGGGCGGCCCGCTGGGCGCTCGCCGCCGTCGCCATGCTCGTCGTAGCCGCAGGGATCGCGATCGTCGTCGGTCCGCGGTTCATGGGGCCGGGAGCGCGGGTGCCGGGTGGTCGGATCGCCGGCCGACGTCGGCCTCCGCTACGAGAACGTCGCGTTCCACCCGCCGGACCGCCCGATCACGATCCGGGCATGGTGGATGCCGGGCGACGACAACCGCACCCAGCCGCATGCCGACGGGATCCGGCTCGCGCACGACCTCGTGCTCGAGCGCTACGGGGTGCTCGCGCTCGACCTGCGCAACTACGGCGAGTCCGACGGGACGCCGGAAGGGATCACGTTCGGCGAGGAGGAGTCGAACGACGTGGTCGGCGCGATGGACTACCTCGCGGCGCGCCAGCCCGGTCTCCGGTTCGGCGCGCTCGGCATGTCGATGGGCGGCGAGACGGTGCTCTACGCAGCGGCGCGCGACGCGCGTCTCGAAGCCTCGTCACCGACGGGACGTTCGCCGCACGATCGCCGCCGCCTTTGCGAGCGCGGCGACCGGGATTCCGCGCTGGGCCCTCGGCCCGTTCCTCTGGAGCGCCGAGCGGCTGCACGGGGTGCCGCTCGGCCGCGGGCGCGCGATCGACGTCGCGGGCCGGATCGCGCCGCGCGCCGTGCTCCTCATCCACGACGAGGGCGATCCGATCGTCCCGACCGAGCACTGCCGACGCCTCGCGGCGGCGATTCCCGGCGCGCAGGTGTGGATCCTGCCCGCGCCGCCGCCCGACGATCCGCTGCTCGTGTCACAGGGCCGATGGGGCATGCACACCCAGTGCTACCGCTCCGGACCCGAGGAGTACGTGCGACGAGTGACCCGGTTCTACGACGGGGTCTTCACGGGCGGCTGATCGGTCCGTCGAGAGCCGTCGCCTCCTCGCGCCCGCTCAGCCGTGGCGCGTCGGGCCGGGGCGGGGCGGGGCCGAGGGGGGACGCTCGATCGCCGGCGGCGGCAGGCGGGTGATCCCCCGCTCGCGCAGGAGGGCCCGATAGCCCTCCTTGTCGGCGGGAACGGGCGCCGGGTCTCCCATCCAGACCTCGAAGAGGAGCGCGCCGTCCGGCCCCGCGACGAGCGGCCCGAAGGCGGCGCCCACCTCCAGCACGACGAGCGTCCCCGGCGGGCAGCGGCGCTCCCCGACCGCGAGCTCGCCCTCCAGCACGTACACCAGATGGTCGCTCCGGTGGCCGTGACGCTCGATCACGACGTGCGGATCGTAGCGGCCGAGCACGACCATCATCCGCGACGTCCACTCGAGGAACTTCTCGTGCACCGAGACGCGCTTCTCCCCGTGGAGCTGCGCGATCACCTCGCGCCACGGCACGTCGTCGACGTGCACGAAGGCGAGCCGCGGGGCGTCGGGCGGACGATCCGGGTCGGTCATGCCGCCGCGCTACAGCGCGTGGCGGGCGGGGGTCAAGTGCGCGCGCGTTGCGGTCCGGCGACGCGCGCCGCTATCGTGGCGCTGTGGCCGGCGACACGGCACGCGACCGACAGGGTCTCCTCGAGAGCCTCGCACGACAGGCGCGCGCGTGTCAGGGGCTCGGCTCACCCTTCTACGCCGCGCTCCTCGCGGAGATCGCCACCGACGTCGAGGCGGGCGGGCCGGCGTGGCGTCTCCTCGCGGCGCACGCCAGCGATCCCGACGACGCCGCAGTGTCGCTCCGGCTCCTCGGCGCCGTGCATCGCCTCGTCCTCGAGGGCGGCGCGCCGGCGCTCGCCGTGCACTACCCGTCGGTCGGCGGCGACGGCGACGTCGCCGGCGCGTGGCGCGAGTTCCGCGTCGTGCTCGACGCGCGGGCCGACGTCGTGCGGGACGGGCTCGCGCGTCCGCCGCAGACGAACGAGGTGGGACGCTCGGCGGCGCTCGTCTGCGGGTTCCTCACCGTCGCGCGCGAGAGCGGTCGGCCGCTCCGCCTGCTGGAGGTCGGCGCGAGCGCCGGGCTCCATCTGCGCTTCGACCACTTCCGTTACGAGGCGGGCGGGCGCGCGTTCGGTCCTGCGGCGTCGCCGGTCCGCTTCGCCGGGCTCTGGGAGGGCGCCCCGCCGCCGCTCGACGCGTCGTGCGCGGTCGCGTCACGCGAGGGCTGCGACCTGAGCCCGGTGGACCCGACCCGTGAGGACGGCCGGCTGACGCTGCTGTCGTACGTCTGGCCGGATCAGGAGCACCGCCTCGCGATCCTTCGCGGTGCCCTCGCGATCGCCGCGCGCGTCCCCGCGAGCGTCGACCGCGCCAGCGCTCCCGACTGGCTCCGCGCGAAGCTCGCGCGACCCGTCCCCGGCGTCGCGAGCGTCGTCTTCCACGCGATCGTCTGGCCGTACCTCGCCGCGGCCGAGCGCGAGCGCGTCCAGGCCGTGCTCGAGGTGGCCGGCGCGGCGGCCACGCGCGACGCGCCGGTCGCGTGGCTCCGCTTCGAGCCGTCGGCGGACCGCACCTGCGCCGAGGTGCGACTCACCGCGTGGCCGGGCGGGGAGGAGCGTCTGCTCGCGACCGCGGGCTACCACGGCCGGCCGGTGCGCTGCGTCCGCTAGCGCTCCCAGAGGAAGCCGCGCGGGTCGACGGGCCTTCCCTGCACCAGGATCCCGTAGTGGAGATGGGGGCCCGTGCTCCGCCCGGTGCTCCCGACGAGCCCGATCACCTGGCCCTTCTCCACCCGCTGTCCCGATTTCACGTCGATCTGCTTCAGGTGGCCGTAGAGCGTCCGCACCCCGTTCCCGTGGTCGATCGTGACCTTCTTGCCGAAGCCGCCCCCCGTGTGCGCGACGATCACCGTCCCCGCGGCCGGCGATTTGATCGGCGTCCCGGGCAGGCCGCCGATGTCCATCCCGAGGTGACGCTCCGGCTCCCCCGTCCACGGCGAGCGCCGTAGGCCGAACCCCGACTTCACGGGGCCGTGAATCGGCCAGCGCAGCGGCAGCGCGCTCACCATCTTCCCCGTGCGAGTGACGACATGCTCCAGCTCGCGGAGCCGCGGGCTCTCCTCCGTGACCATGCTCGTGAGGATGTCCAGCTCCTCCGCCGGCGGCTTGACGCCCGCCGTCGGGCTGTACGGCTCGGCCGTGGCGCCGCCGACGCCCATCTCCTGGCTCGCGTCGGAGCGCGCCTTGGAGCCCGCGTCGGGGCCGAACGCCTCCCACATCTTCGCGTGCGCGATCTTCCAGCTCTGGATCTCGCCGCGGATCGTGGCGACGCGCGTGTGGAAGGAGTCGATAGTCCGGCCCTGGTCGTCGACCTTGTGGCGCAGCGCCGCCATCTGGAGCCACTGGCTCTGGATGAGGAGGTGCTCGCTCGAGAGCGCGAAGACGGAGAGCACCGACGCGGCCAGGAGACCGGCCGTCGCGTAGGCGATCCAGCGCGGCAGCGCAAAGCGCAGCACGCGCGAACCGTCGGCGTGGACGATCAGGACGTTGAAGGGTGCCTTCATGCCTTCATGGGCACGACGATCGCGAGGGGGCCTTCCGCCGGCCTGACCTTCGCCATCCGGCAGTGCCCGTCGAGCACGGCGCCCTCCTCGACGACGATGATGGGGGCCTCGAGGTCGCCGGTGACCCGCGCGCCGGCCTTGAGCTCCACCCGCTCCGTCGCGGTGACCTTCCCCACCACCTCGCCGCGGATGACGACCGTCACGCCGCGCACGGCGGCGTGCACGACGCCCCGGGCGCCGATGATGAGCGTGTCCCGCGAGGTGATCTCACCGCGAAGCTTCGCGTCGAGCATGACCGTGCCGCTGCAGGTGTACTTGCCCTCGATCTCCGAGGCCTCGTCGAGGAACGCCCCGAGGCGCGCCTTCCGCGGCGCAGTGCCGTTTCGGTTCCGCCACATGTCGTCTCCGGGAGATGGCGTTCGCTTTGTCCCGGGACTGGGAGCAAGGGCGGTACCAACGCCCTGTCAGCTTCCGCCTCCCCTCCCGACTTCCCCGTAGTTTCGGGGGGTTGACCGTGCCCGGCGGCGCCCGGGCGAGGGGCGCGGCGTGCCGGACAGTCATTGTGGTAACGGTGGGTGGCCGGGAAGGTGCAGCCTCCCGGGGGGCCCGTCCCTTCGCTCGCCCGAACGGCGGCGCTAGAAGGGCCGGCATGGCGGTCCGCGTCGGTCTCGGCCTCGCGAACTTCCCCTTCGGCGATGCCCGGGCGTTCTGGCGCTGGGTCGAGCGCTGCGAGGCGAGCGACGTCGACTCGATCTGGCAGAGCGATCGGCTGGTCTCCGGGGCGCCGTTCCTCGAGGTCATGGCGACGATGGCCGCGCTCGCCGGCGCGACGCGGCGGCTCAAGTTCGGCATGTCGGTGGCCGTGGTCCCGTTCCGCGATCCGCTCGTGCTCGCGAAGGCGTGCGCCACGATCGACTTCCTGAGCGGCGGGCGGCTGCTGCCCGCCTTCGGGACCGGCCCCGACATCGCGCCCGAGTGGAAGGCGACGGGCCGTACGACGGCCGGCCGCGGCACCTTCACGGACGAGGCGCTGACCGTCATGGCGCGGCTCTGGTCCGAGGACAGCGTCACGTTCCGTGGCCGCCACCTCGCGTACACCGACGCGCGCATCGCGCCGCGTCCGGTGCAGCAGCCGCTCCCGCTCTGGATCGGCGGCGCGAGCCCCGCCGCGATCCGCCGCACGGCGCGACTCGGGACGGGGTGGCTCGGCGGCATCCAGTCGCCGGAGCAGGTCGCGCCGGTGATCGCCGCGATCCGGTCGGCGTCGGTCGCGGCGGGCCGCGCGATCGACCCCGACCACTACGGGGCGAGCTTCGCGTTCCGGTTCGGGAGCTGGGACGAGCCGATCGTGCAGAGCGGCGCGGCGCTCCTCGCCCGGCTCGGCCAGGGCAGCGACCCGCGGCGCTACGCCGCCGTCGGCGGCGGGGACGCGATCGTCGCGCGCGTCGAGGAGTACGTGGCCGCCGGCGCCTCGAAGTTCGTGCTGCGCCCGCTCGCGCTCGGCGACGCGGAGATGCTCGATCAGACGGAGCGGCTCATCGCGGAGGTCCTGCCGCGCGTGCACGGAGCCCGGGCGCGCGCGATCGTGTGAGGGCGACGGCGACCGTTTCCACCGTCGCCCTCCAGGACGTCTCCGCTCGCTCTACGGCATCGCGCCGGCCTTGGTCTGCACCAGGCCGAGCAGGTCCTCCATCGCCCAGTTGTAGTCGAGGATGTGCGTCCCGAGCAGGCCCGGGTTGAGCGCGATGGCCGTGAACGGGACCGGGTTCGTGCGGAGATCGCCCGGGCCCGGGGTGACCGAGATCTGGAGGTAGCTGTGATTCGTCGAGTCCTTCACGCACTGGCCGGAGTAGAAGTTCGGGAACTTGACGAACGGCGTCCCGAACCCCGGATCGGGGACGATCTGGAAGAGGGGCTGGTTGGAGTGCGTGGGGAAGTACGTGCCGACGAACGCGCCCATGGCGCTCCCGCCGAGCGCCGCCGGGTTGGTGCACGCGACGTCCATGCTGGGTCCGCCGATGTTGTTCGAGTTGTTCGTTGGCGGGAAGCCAGCGGCGTAGCTCCGGTAGGCGATCACGCAGCCGGTCTGCGCGGCCGTCGTGCAGAGCGGGATGTTCTGGAACGTGCCGCCGATCGTGCCGCCCGGCGGGACCGTGACGCTGCCGCCGAGCAGCAGCGCGGCGATCAGGTGGCTGCGGAGCGCGGGTGAGGGGTCCACCTCCTGCTGCATCAGCTGGGTCGTCATGAAGGTCCCCTGCGAGTGCCCCATGATGACGACGTTCCGTCCGCCGTTGCGGTACTTCATGTAGAGGCGCCACGCGTCGAGGACGTCGCCGTAGGCGATGGCGAGGTACTGTGCCGCGTTCGGCGCGCCGAACGAGCTGAACGTGATCTGCCGGTAGTGCGGCGCGAAGATGCGACAGAGGCCGTTGAAGCGGGCCACCTGGCTCAGCAGCGGGTCGAGCGTCAGGGCGACGTACGCCGGATCGGTCACGTCGAGGTGGTTGCCGACCGGGCCGGCGAGGTCGACGGTCGGGTAGACGTAGAAGCAGTCGTAGGGATGGTCCTCGGCGCCGGTCTCGGGCTCGAGGCTCGTCGACAGGTCGGGATGGATGACCGTCGCGTCGAGGCCGTTCACGAAGCACTGGTTGTTCGCCATCCCCGGCCGGCAGAGCCAGAACGGATCCTGGTCGTAGGGCAGCGGGCAGATGTCGGGCGCCGGCGCGTTCCGCGCGATGTACCGGTTGCCGACCGAGAACTGGTCCGTGCCGCCGAAGCCGAGGCAGTACTGCTGCTCGCCGAGCGTCAGCACGACGCGGACCGGGTTCGGGTTCCCCCCGAGCGTGTGGAGGAGACCGGACCCTCGGCCGGCCACCCGGAGGCCCTTCCCCGCGTTCACGCGGACACGCCGGAGCGGGCTCGGGCCCTTGAAGGAGTAGCCCGTCACCGTCCCGTGGCGGCGGAGGTAGCGCCAGCCCCCGGCGGGCAGGTCGTAGCGGCCGTCGAACACGTCGCCCTCGATCGAGAGGACGCGGAGGCTTCCCCCGTTCAGCACCGGATCGTCCGGGCTTCCCATGCCGCCGCCGAGGCTGATCGAGGCGTCGCGCGACCGGACGCCGATCAGTTTGCCCGAGAGCTGCAGCATGTCGCCGGTCAGCCGCTGGTCCGCGCCCTGCGCTCCGGCCGCGACGCAGACGAGAAGCACGGTCACGAGGAGGGGGAGCCGGGGGAACGCGCGAGAGGTGCGTGCGGGCCTGTCCATCTGGAGACCTCCTTGGGCGCGC
>CAZLYE010000558.1:0-2663 GCA_964562865.1 uncultured Binatia bacterium (SeqCode)
CGTGAAGCAGACCTCACACGAGCACTCCGGGCACGTGCAGGCGCACGGCTCCCACAGGCCGTCCGACGGTGGAACGTCCGGGTCGCGAACAGGACTGGGCGTTCCCCACTTCGTTCGTGCAAACCGCATCGCGGCGTCGACTATGGTCCCGCCGCTACGCGCGCGACCGACGCCGCGCCGGAGAGCGGAGAGACGACGTGGTCGACTCCCCGCTCCCGCGGCGCGCCGGAAGAAGAGCGCGCGTCAGAACCCGGGCGGAGCGTCCACGAACGCGCCGCTCGGCGAGCTGGGTCTCCTGCAGAGGCATGCAAGCGGGAACATCCGCCCCGTCGTCGGCTGGCAGACGAGCCCCATGGGGCACGATCCGCCGCAGGCCGGTCCGGAGAAGAGGCACGGTGTCGGCGGTGGCTGGAAACCGCAGCCGGAGAGGCAGGTCCGGAAGTCCGTCGCGCACGCGCCGCCGCCCTGGCGCGCGTCGGAGGTGCAGCCGAAGAGACAGGAGAGATGGTCGGCCGCAGTCCGGCATCCCTGGAGGCACATCTTGAGCTGCGTCACGACGCCCTGCGCGCAGGTCGCGAGCGCCTGGCCGCACCCCGCGACGCAACCGTCCGGCGGCGGCGGGGGGAGCGACGGGGGCGCGCAGGAGTCGAAGCAGTCCGACAAGCCGCTCCGGCACGAGGCCTTGTCGGAATGGAGCGTACTCCGACAGCCGAGGATGCAGGCGGCGACCCCGTCGGGCGAGGAGTTCTGCCGGCAGTCCATCTTGCACGAGGCCATCCCGGTCCGCGCGCTCTGCGCGCAGGCCTTCAGCTGCGTGAAGCAGCCGAGGCCGCACGGCCGGTCGGTGCTGGCCCGGGCCGGCAGGGCGAGCGCGGCGGCGAGCACGAGGGTGAGCGTCGTGGCGACTCCGTATCTCAATCTCATCGCGTCCTCCCGTGGTTTGGCCCGCCCCTCCCGCGAGCCGTTTCCGGCGGAGACTAGCGCTCATCACCGCCGGCGCGCAATCGCACCGGTGATGTTTTGGTGACATCTCAGTCCTGTCTGAGCGCCTCCAGCACCGCCATTCGCGCGATGCGTCGTGCGGGAAGGAGCGCCGCCGGGATGCTCACGGCGATCGCGGCCGCCGCAGCCGCCGGGATGCTCCCCGTCGCGAAGTGGAAGTCGATCTCCCACCCGAGCTGATAGGTGAAGTTGACGCGCACCCAGATCGTCGCGAGCACGAGGCCGATCGCGAGGCCGCCGGCGAGGCCGAGGACGCCGACGCCCGCCGACTCGCCGATCACGGCACGCGCCACCTGGGCACGCGTCGCGCCCGCCGCGCGGAGGAGCGCGAACTCGCGGCGGCGGTCGAGCGACACGGCGAGGAGTGCCTCGGCGAGCCCCAGGCCGGCGACCACGAGCGGGAGGATCTCGAGCGCGCGCGTGAGGCGGAAGGCGCGCCGGACGGCGTCCTGGTGGTACTCGTAGAGCTCGCGCTGGGTCAGCACCTTGAGCCCCTGCGCCGCCCCGACGTCGCTCGCGATCGCGTGCCGGACGGCGTCGACGGAAGTCCCCGGGGCGAGCGACACGTGGAAGCGGTTGACGGAGGTGTCGTGCCACCAGCGCTCGTACGTCGGCCGCGCCAGGATCACGCTGCCGCGCGGCGACACGTAGTCGACCACGACGCCGACGACCGGCGCCGCGAAGGGGCCGGCCGGCGTGTCGAGCGCGAGCGTCGCTCCGACGTTCACCCCGAACTGCCGCGCGAAGTTCCGCGAGACGAGCACGCCCGTCCCGGCGCGGACCGCGGCGAGGGCGCGGGCCGGCTCGCCTCCCGCGAAGCCGAAGTCGGCCCCGCGCCCGGGCGCGAAGGCGGTCTCGTCGAGCGAGTCGATGCTGATCCGCTCGCCGCGGTAGCCGTGCTCCGCCAGGCGGAGGCGCTCGACGCGCGTCACGCCGGGGATCGCGCGCAGCCGGTCTCCGAGCGCCTGGTCGAGCGGCGCCTCGATCCACCCGATCGTGGCGGTCGAGGCGACGACCAGATCCGCCCGGACCTGGCGTCGGATGAACGCGAGCACCGATTCCTCGAAGCTCCGCGCGAGCGTCGCCGACGTCATCATGAGCCCGAGCCCGAGCGCCAGGACGGCCGCCGCGAGCGCGAGCTGCTCGGGGATGCGGACGAGCCGGTCGATGGCGAGACGCCCGGCGAAGCCGAACGCCTGCCGGACGGGCCGCAGGAGCACGCCGGCCGCGGGACCCGCGAGCCGCATGAGGACGAGGACGAGGGCGAAGTCCGCAGCGAGGGCTGCCACGTTGCCGCTCCACGGCGAGGCGAAGCGGACCTCGACGACGAGCGCGGCGACCGTGAGCACGATCGCTGCGAGCGCCGTGCCGCGCGGGCGCCAGCGCGTCCGCGCCGCGACGTCACCCACGCGGACGGCGGCGAGCGGCGAGACGCGGATCGCCTCGCGTGCCGGCAGCCACGCGGCAGCGAGCGCCGCGCCGACGCCCGTCGCGACGCCGACGAGGAGCGATCCCGCCGAGACCTCCAGGCGCGAGGTGAAGAGCGTGACGGAGAAGACCAGCTCCGTCGACTCGGTGACGGTCCGGAGGAGGACGCGGGCGAGCAGGATGCCGAGCGGCAGGCCGAGGGCGGCCCCGCCGGCGCCCAGGAGGAGCGCCTC
>CAZLYE010000559.1:0-4101 GCA_964562865.1 uncultured Binatia bacterium (SeqCode)
ATGGATGCTCGGCACCTGAGCACCGCGGGAATCCTGGCCGCCTGGATCGCACTCGGGGCCGGCCCCGCCAGCGCGCAGCACAGCGACCACCTGCAGTGCTACAAGGTGAAGGATCCCGTCGCGCTCGGCGGCGTCGTGAACGTGAGCACGCGCTTCGGCACCGATCTCGGCTGCAAGATCGGGAGGGCGAAGCTCTACTGCGACCCGGCGGCGAAGACGGTCCTCTCGTCGAACAAGCCGATCATCCCGGTCGTCGGGCGCGGGCTCCTCGACTCGCGTATCTGCTACAGCCTCCACTGCCCGGACGAGACCGCAGCGAGCTTCGGTGGGACGCTCGACCAGTTCGGCAACCACACGTCCGTCGGTAAGGTTCGGGGGCGCCTCCTCTGCGTCCCGGCGGTCTTCGGTCCTCCGACCACCGCGATGGACAACCTCGACGACATCAAGTGCTACAAGACGAGCGATCCGTCGTTCGGCCTGAAGGCGCACGTGCAGGTGGACACCGCGCATGTCGGGCTCGGCGTCGGATGCAGCGTCACCCGCACGAGGTACTTCTGCACGAGCGCGCACACGACGATCCTCTCGGTGAACACGGGCGTGCTGCTGCCGATCGGCCCGGGCACCTTCGCCGACGACGACCGCAGCTGCTACGCGGTCGCCTGTACCCGCAAGTCGGTGATCCCGCCCACCGTGGTGAGCGATCGCTTCCGGAGCCGGACGGACACCGGGTTCAACCCGAAGCTGCTCTGCGCGCCCGCGCCGTCGATCACGCCGACCACCACCACGACCACGAGCACGGTGACGACCACGACCCTGCCCGCGGGCACGGACCCCGCGATCGTGTGCCAGCGCACGATCGAGGCGGGCGGCATGCGCTACGCCCGCGTGGTCCTCTCCGAGCTGGAGAACTGTGCGGCCCCCGGGGGCTTCACGTCGATCTCGAGCTGCTTCTCGAACCCGCCGGCCACGCTGAGCGCCTCCTACACCCAGTGGCGCGCGGACGCGCTGGCCGCGTGCATCGGCGTGAACCTCGCGACCGACCTCGGGTACGGGGATCGCTGCGGCACGGCGCCGTCCGGGTGCAACTTCGTCAACACCGGCCCCGACGGCGTGACGAGCTGCCTCGCGTGCGGCATCCAGGCACACCTGCGGGACGTCGCGAAGATCCTCTACGCGGACCGCGACGCCTACACGCCCTGCCAGACGACGCTCGGGACCGGCGCGCTCCAGATGCTCCGGAACACCCTCGAGGACGTGAACGGCTGCATCCTGATGCCCGGCGCGACCAGCGTCGCCGCCTGCTACGCGCCCGATCCGTCGGCGTGGCGGAGCCAGGCCGAGACGGCGTGCTCGGGCGTCGATCCGTACCTGACGCTCGGCTACAGCCACACCTGCACCCGCCTCGCCGCGCCCGTCAGCCCGGGGCTCTGCGCCAACCGCGCCTATCCCTGCACGATGAACAACTCCGCGCTCTCGATCCCGAACCCCGACAACGACGTCCTCGACTGCCTCGGCTGTGAGGTCGGCGAGGGGATCCTCGGCGTCGCGAGCGACCTCTTCGGGGCGAACCTCTGCTGCATCGGGGGCACCTGCAACAAGGTCCTCACGCGCGTCGCCTGCCGACAGGCGGGCGGCACGCCAGTCCACTACCGGATGGACTCTCTGCCCGGCGTCTCGACCGGCGGCGCGCACGGCATCGAGGTCGGCCCCGACGGCGCCCTCTACATGACGGGTCCGGGCAACGTGATCACGCGGGTCGACCTCACTTCCAACGCGCAGACGACGATGGGCTCGACGCCGTCCTTCCCGACCGGCGTCACCGTGGACACGGCCGGCAACGTCTACGTGACGAACCGCTGCGGGCACACGCTCACCAAGATCGCCCCGGGGGGCATCGCGACGCCCTTCGCAGGGACCGGCGTCGCGGGTCACACGGGCGACGGCGGACCGGCGACGGCGGCGCAGATCGACGCGCCCGACGGCATCGCCGTGGATCCGGCCGGCAACGTGTACTTCACGGAGTCCGGGTTCCTGGGGATCTCGTGCGGCGTCTTCGCCAGCGCCACGGAGAGCATCCGGATGGTCGACCCGAGCGGCATCATCCACACCGTCGCCGGGGCGGGCACCGGGCCCGTCGGCGGGCCCGCGCTCGGCGCCGGGTTCTTCATTCCCTACGGGCTCCGGCGCTCGGTCGACGGCACGCTGCTCATCGGCGAGGCCGGCTACCAGCGCGCACTCCGCATCGACGCGTCCGGAACGCTCCGTCTCCTCGCGGGAGCGCAGATCGGGCCGATCGGCGTCCACTCCGGCTACGGCGGGCCGGCCGCCCTCGCCGAGTTCTACCAGAACTGCGGCATCGCGGACGATCCGGACGGCAACGTCTTCATCGCGCCCATGGAGGACAACCTGATCGCGCTCGTCGACACGCTCGGGAGCGTGATCTCGATCGCGGGCACCGGCGACGGCTCGACCTACGGGATGCCGTCCGGCGACGGCGGGCCGGCGCTCCTGGGGCAGGCCGGATGTCCGGAGGACGTCGACGTCGGTCCGGACGGAACGGTCTACTTCTCCGACCTCTTCACGCAGCGGATCCGCAGGCTGACCCGCGCGCCCTTCTAGGGCAGGGCGACGATGCAGACGCCGCATGCCTGCGGCGCCCCACCGATGTTGTGGCTGAGCGCGACGGTGGGATCCTTCACCTGCCGTCGGTCCGCCTTGCCCTGCAGCTGCTTGTAGTTCTCGTAGATCATCCGCACGCCGGTCGCGCCGGTCGGGTGGCCGAAGGTCTTGAGACCACCGTCGGTGTTGACGGGGAGCTCGCCGCCGAGCGCGAAGGTTCCGCTCGCGATGTGCTCCTTGGCCGAGCCCTTCTCGCAGAACCCCAGGTCCTCGTAGGCGAGGAGCTCGGTCAGCGTGAAGCAGTCGTGGACCTGCGCGAGGTCGATCTCCTTCCGGGGGTCCGTGATGCCGGCCTGCTCGTACGCCTGCTTCGCGGCGTACACGGTCGGCTTCCAGCGGAGGAAGTCGAAGTCCGGGTCCTCCTTCGGGTCGGGGGCGAGCGCGATCGCGATCGCGCGGACGAGGACGAAGTCGTCACGGAACCGCTTCGCGAGCTCACGACGCGTGATGATCGCCGCGGCGGCCCCGTCCGACTGTGCGGCGCAGTCGTAGAGCCCGAACGGCCACGAGATGATGCGCGCCTTCAGCACGTCGTCGACCGTGATCTCGCGCTTCAGCATCGACTTCGGCGCGAGCGTGCCGTTGTGATGATTCTTGACGGCGATGCGCGCGAGGTCCTCGCGCCCCGCGCCGTAGGTCTCGAAGTAGCGCGCTGCGCAGTGCGAGAACCAGCCGGCGGGCGTCGCCGGGAGCCCGCGGACGCCGGTGACGGCGACGCTCGGCCCCGACACGCCGCGGTCCTTCGGCTTGTCGAAGCCGACGACGAGCACCGTGTCGTACATGCCGCACGCGACCGCGAACACGCCGTAGCGGAAGGCGTCGGTACCCGTCGCGCAGTAGTTGACGACCATGCTGACCGGCCGGTCGTACATCTTGAGCGCGTCGGCCACCTCGGCCGTGCCCTTCGAGGGGTACTGCGCGCCGCAGAAGACGGCCTCGATCTGGCGGTGCGGGTCCTCGAGGCCCGCGTCCTCGTAGGCCTCGTACGCCGCCTCGACGATCATGTCCTGCGGGTCCTTGTCCCAGTTCTCCCCGAACTTGGAGCAGCCCATGCCGACGATCGCGACCTGGTCACGGATGGCGTGCGGGTTCATGCAGCGGCGAGGCTACGATCGGGGCGGGGAAACTGCAAGGCCACCGCCCGGCCGGGCGCGGTGAGCTACTCGACGAACGCGCCGCTCGGCGAGGCGCAGTAGAAGGTCGCGTTCGTGCCGTCCACGTCGGTCTCGACGTGGTCGGCGAGGGCATCCTGCATGCCGGCATCGAGACAGGGCGGGCACAGCGGAGCCATCTTGTCGCGGGTGCGATCGAACTTCGCGCGGCAGGACCGCTGCGGGTCGGCGTGCTCGCACGCCTCCCCGTCGAAGCTACCTCCCGCCATCGTGACCGCGGCGGACTTGCCGTGGCACTTGACGAGGCAGG
>CAZLYE010000560.1:0-3329 GCA_964562865.1 uncultured Binatia bacterium (SeqCode)
CGCTCTGCCCGACGAAGGGCTGGCGCTTGTTCGGCTCGAGGTTCGCGAGCTCGTAGACGAAGTGCGACACCTCGGCGAGCTGCTTCAGCTGCGCCGCCGTCACGCAGTGATGCCCGCGCTTCAGCTGGAGCACGGGGATCACGGACACGAGGTTCGCGTTTCCGCAGCGCTCGCCGATGCCGTTGATGGTGCCCTGCACCTGGACGCAGCCGTGCTCGACGGCGGCCACCGAGTTCGCGACGGCGAGCTCGCAGTCGTTGTGGCAGTGGATGCCGAGCGGCGTCGGGATTGCCGCGCGCGCGGCGTCGACACCGGCGGCGACCGCCTCCGGCACGGACCCGCCGCGCGTGTCGCACAGACAGACGAGCGTCGCGCCCGCGTCGGCCGCGGCGCGCACGCACTCGAGCGCGAACTCGCGGTTGGCCGCGAGGCCGTCGAAGAAGTGCTCCGCGTCGAAGATCACCTCGTCGACGTGGCGGCGGAGCCAGGCAACGGAGTCGTGGATCACCTCGAGGTTGGCCTTGAGCGAGATGCGGAGGTCGTCGCGGACGTGCAGGTCCCACGTCTTCCCGACGATCGTCACGACCGGCGCGCCGGCACGGAGGCAGAGGGCGAGGTTCCGGTCGTCCGCCGCCTTGACGCCTGCCCGCCGCGTCGAGCCGAAGGCGGCGATCTTCGCGTGCCGGAGCCCGAGACCCTTCACGGCGCTGAAGAACTCCTCGTCGCGTGGGTTCGAGCCCGGCCAGCCGCCCTCGATGTAGTGGACGCCCAGGTCGTCGAGGCGCTCCGCGATCCGGAGCTTGTCCTCGAGCGTGAACGCGACGTCCTCGGCCTGCGCGCCGTCGCGCAGCGTCGTGTCGTAGAGCTGGAGGCGCTTCATGCGTGCTTCCCCGAACCGGCGCTGATGAAGGCGTCGTGCAGCGTGCGGACGGCGAGCTCGGTGTACTTCTCGTCGATCACGACGGAGATCTTGATCTCGGACGTCGAGATCATCTGGATGTTGATCCCCTCGGCCGAGAGGACCTCGAACATCCGGGCCGCGATGCCCGCGTGCGTGCGCATCCCGACCCCGACGATCGACACCTTCGCGACGTCGAGCTGGCCCGCCACGCCCTGCGCGCCGATCTCGCGCGCCGTCGCGTCGAGGATCGCCTTCGCCTTCTCGTAGTCGCCGCGCGGCACCGTGAAGGTCAGGTCGGTCGTGCCGTCGGCGCTCGCGTTCTGGATGATCATGTCGACGACGATGTTGGCCTTCGCGATCGGCACGAAGACGCGTGCGGCGACGCCCGGGCGGTCCGGGACGCGGAGCACGGTCACCTTCGCCTCGTCGCGGTCGTAGGCCACGCCGGCCACCGACACCTCTTCCATCGTCGGATCCTCCTCGACGACCCACGTCCCCTCCGTGTCGTTGAACGAGGAGCGGACGTGAACCGGCACGCGGTAGCGCTTCGCGAACTCGACCGAGCGGATCTGCAGCACCTTGGCACCGAGGCTCGCGAGCTCGAGCATCTCGTCGTACGCGATCCGGTCGAGCTTGCGCGCCTGGGGGACGATGCGCGGATCGCTCGTGTAGACGCCGTCGACGTCCGTGTATATCTCGCAGACGTCGGCGTCGAGCGCGGCGGCGAGCGCGACTGCGCTCGTGTCGGAGCCGCCGCGGCCGAGGGTGGTGATGCTGCCGTCCCCGTCGACGCCCTGGAAGCCCGCGACGACGGCCACGGCGCCGCTCGCGAGCGCGGCGCGCAGCCGGTCGACGTCGACGCGGACGATCCGCGCCCGGCCGTACGCGCTGTCGGTCTCGATGCGGACCTGATGGCCGAGGAACGAGCGGGCCGGCACGCCTGCGTCGTGGAGCGCCAGCGCCGTGAGCGCCGCGGTCACCTGCTCGCCCGTCGCGACGAGCGCGTCGCTCTCCCGGTCGTCCGGGGTGCGTGCGATGGCGCGCGCGAGGGCGAGGAGGCGGTTCGTCTCCCCGGCCATGGCGGACACCACCACCACCACGCCGTGCCCCGCGGCGCGCGTGCGGCCGATCCGGGCCGCGACGCTCCGGATGCGCTCGACGTCGGCGACCGAGGTCCCGCCGAACTTCTGGACGACCACCATGCGATTCTACGCGACCCGGCCGAGGGGAGATGGGCGCTCCGGGACGTCGCCGCCGGCGGCCGGGAGGAGCCCGTCGAGCCACTCGACGGCCGCCACTCCCTCGCCGTTGAGCACGTTCCCGGCAGGATAGCCCATAGCCGACGGGGCTCTCAAGGCGATCGGACGCCACGGGCGTGGACGGGCGGGCGGTCGCGTGAAGCGTCCGGCGCCGGCCACGTCTATGGATCATCGGCCGCTCCGCGGTGACTGGATGCGGTGCATCGTCAACAGCCACGGCTCGGCGGGCGACTTCCTCCCGGCCCTCGCGGTCGGCGCGGCGCTCCACCGCCGTGGCCACGAGGTCCGGCTCGTCGCCAACCCCTTCTACGCGAGCCACGCGCGCCACGCGGGGCTCGAGCTCGTTCCCGCCGGAGAGCCTCACGACCTCTTCGAGCAGATCGAGAAGACGCCGGCCTACCTGAGCGCGGCGAACTTCGGGATGCTCCTCCGGGACCTCGTGGCGCCGCACGTCGAGGCCTCCTATCCCGTCGTCCGCGCCCTCCTCCGCGACGGGACGACCGACGTCATCGTGGCGAACGATGCGGGCTTCGGTGCGCTCTGGGCGGCCGCGGAAGCGGGCCGCCCGGTCGTGCTCGTGCGGCCCTCGCCCCTCTTCTGGATGGGCTGGCACGCGCCCGGCGTTTTCGGGGACCGCGCCCTCGCCCGTCTGCTCTCCCGGCCGCTCAGTCTCGCCACCTCCAGGTACACCTTCTGGTACATGACGCGCTTTCTCCGCGCGCTCGCCGTGCGCTGCGGCGCGCGGCCGCCCGAGGTCTCGTACGGCGGCTCGCAACGGCGCGCGGCGCTCCGGGCGGGGCTCTGGTCGCCGCTCCTGCGCGGTCCCCTGCCCGGCGATCCGCCGAACGGGACGATCTGTGGCTTCGCGCGGGCGAGCGCGCTCGGCGGCGCCGGCCCCGACGTCCCGCCGGAGGTGACGGCCTTCCTCGATGCGGGGCCGCCGCCGGTCGTCGTCGGGCTCGGATCCGCGTTCGCGCTCCTCGCCGGCCCGCTGCTGGCGAACATCGCCGGCGCGTGCGCGGACCTCGGCCGCCGCTGCCTCGTCGTCGGACACCCGGCGGGTCTCGCGCTGCCGGCGGGCACGCTCGCAGTGCGCTGGGCGCCCTACGACGTGGTGTTCCCGCGGGCGGCCGCGGTCGTCGTTCACGGCGGCGCCGGGACGACGGGTG
>CAZLYE010000561.1:0-5123 GCA_964562865.1 uncultured Binatia bacterium (SeqCode)
ATGAAGCTCGAGAACATCACGCTCCAGGACCTCGGCCGCTGCAAGCGGATCGTTGTCGACAAGGACAACACGACCCTCGTGGACGGAGCCGGCAAGAAGGCCGACATCGAGGGCCGGATCAAGCAGATCCGCGCGCAGATCGAGGAGACCACGTCCGACTACGATCGCGAGAAGCTCCAGGAGCGGCTCGCGAAGCTGGTCGGCGGCGTGGCCGTCGTCCGGGTCGGCGCGGCGACCGAGATCGAGATGAAGGAGAAGAAGGCCCGCGTCGAGGACGCGCTCCACGCCACCCGCGCGGCCGTCGAGGAGGGCATCGTTCCGGGCGGCGGCGTCGCGCTGATCCGCTCCGGGGCGGCGCTCGACAAGCTCAACGTGTCGGACGACGAGCGGTTCGGCGTCAAGATCGTGAAGAAGGCCATCGAGGAGCCGCTGCGCTGGATCGCGAACAACGCCGGCGCCGAGGGCTCGATCGTGCTCGACAAGGTGAAGAACGGGAAGGGTGCGTTCGGCTTCAACGCGGCCTCCGAGGAGTACGAGGACCTGCTGAAAGCCGGTATCATCGACCCGACCAAAGTCGTACGGACTGCGCTGCTGAACGCGGCGTCCGTCGCAGGCCTGCTGCTCACCACCGAGGCGATGGTCGCCGAGAAGCCGGAGGAGAAGCCGGCGACGCCCCCCATGCCGCCTGGCGGTATGGGCGGCATGATGTAGAGAATCTCATCGAGGAGCCCCCGGACGCCGCGTCCGGGGGCTCACGCCCTCCCGCCACACCGCGTTCCCGCCCGTTTCTTGACAGCCCGATCCTCGTGACGTACGGTCACCTCTTCCCCGGCGGCGGCCTCCCGTGATGTTCGAATCCCTGGGCGAGAAGTTCGACTCCCTCCTGCGCAAGCTGCGAGGCCAGGGAAAGATCACGGAGCGGAACATCGAGGAGGCGCTCCGCGACGTCCGGCTCGCGCTGCTCGAGGCCGACGTCAACCTGGAGGTCGTCCGGAGCTTCGTCGACGCGGTCAAGCAGGACGCGCTCGGCGCCGAGGTGCTGCGGAGCCTCACCCCAGAGCAGCACTTCCTGAAGCTCGTGCACCGCGAGCTGGTGCACCTGCTCGGCGACGAGCCGGCGACGCTCGACCTGGGCGGGCCGTCACCCGTCGTCGTGATGCTGGTCGGCCTCAACGGCTCGGGCAAGACCACCACCACCGCCAAGCTCGCGCGCTGGCTCCGCGAGGAGCGCCGGCGCGCTCCGTACCTCGTCCCCGCCGACGTCTACCGGCCCGCCGCCATCGAGCAGCTCCGGACGCTCGCCGCGCAGCTCGGGGTTCCCGTCCACCCGACCGCCGAGGGCAGTGATCCGGTCGCGATCGCGCGCGAGTCGGTCGCGGCGGCGCGCAGCAGTGGTGCGGACACCGTGCTCGTCGACACGGCCGGCCGGCAGACCGTCGACGAGGAGCTCATGCGCGAGCTCGAGCGCATGGTCGCCGCGATCCACCCGCAGCAGATCCTACTGGTCGCCGACGCCATGACGGGTCAGGACGCCGTCGCCACCGCGCAGGGGTTCGCGGGTCGCCTGCCGGTCTCCGGAGTCATTCTGACGAAGATCGAGGGCGACGCCCGCGGGGGCGCCGCGCTGTCGCTCCGGGCCGTCACGGGGAAGCCGATCGTGTTCGCCGGAACCGGCGAGAAGCTCGACGCGCTCGAGCCGTTCTTTCCGGAGCGCATCGCCTCCCGCATCCTCGGCATGGGCGACGTCATGTCGCTCATCGAACGCGCGGAGAAGGCATACGATCGCTCGCAGGCAGAGGTGCTGCAGAAGAAGCTCCGCCGGAACGACTTCGACCTCGAGGACTTCCGCGACCAGCTCCGCGCCGTGAAGAAGATGGGTTCCGTGACCGAGCTGCTCGGGATGATCCCCGGCGTGAAGAAGCTCCTGCGGGGTGCCGACCTCTCGGGTGCCGAGGACGAGCTCAAGCGCACCGAGGCGATCATCGACTCGATGACCCGTGCCGAGCGACGCAACGTCAACCTGCTGAACGCGAGCCGCCGCAAGCGCATCGCGAGTGGCAGCGGCACGTCGGTCGCCGAGGTGAATCGCCTGATCAAGCAGTTCACGCAGACGAAGAAGGTGCTGAAGCAGCTCGGCTCGCGACCGATGCCGAGCTTTCCGGGCCTGCCCCGCTGAACCGACCCGAAGGAGACTGCATGGCCGTCAAGATCCGACTCGCCCGTCATGGCAGCAAGAGGAAGCCCATGTACCGGATCGTCGTCGCGCACTCCGAGTCGCCGCGCGACGGGCGATACATCGAGCAGCTAGGCCTGTACGACCCCAACCGCTCCCCATCCCTCATCCAGCTCCAGGCCGACAAGCTGGCCGCGTGGCTCAAGAAGGGCGCGCAGCCCACGCAGACAGTCGCGCACCTCATCCGCAGGAGCACGACGACCAGCACCACCGCTTGATCATGGCCGACTCGAGGAGCCCGTGTTTCCATGAAGGAACTGGTCTTGTTTCTCGCCAAGCACCTGGTGAACCGGCCGGACGCGGTTGAGGTGAAGGAGACGCAGGGTGAAACGGCCTCGGTCCTCGAGCTCAAGGTCGCCAAGGAGGACCTCGGGCGCGTCATCGGGAAGCAGGGGCGCACCGCGAAGTCGATCCGCACCATCCTGAATGCCGCTGCGTCCCGCACCAACCGCAAGGTCGTTCTCGAGATCGTCGAAGAGAAGTGACCCGGCGGTCGCCGTCGGCGAGATCGTCGGGGCGCACGCCCTGAAGGGGCTCCTCCGCGTGCGCGCCTACCAGCCTCCGGCTCCGAGCCTCCACCCCGGGCGCGTGGTGCTCGTCGAGCGCGCGGACGTCCGGCACGAGGCGACGGTGCGCTCGGCCGCGCCACACGGTCGCGGGATCGTCCTCGTCGCGCTCGACGGCGTGGCGGACCGCGAGGCCGCCGAGGCGCTGGTCGGGTCGCGGCTCCTCGTCCGCACGGCCGACCTGGCGCCAGCGGCCGACGGCGAGTTCTACTACCACGAGGTCGCGGGCTTCACCGTCGAGACGGCCGCAGGGGAGCCGCTCGGTACGATCGCGGAGACGTTCCCGACCGGCCTCAACGACGTGTGGGTCGTGCGCGGTGGGCCGCGCGAGTACCTGATCCCCGTGATCGCCGAGGTCGTCCGCACGCTCGATCGCGACGCCGGCCGCATCGTGATCGATCCCATACCCGGCCTGCTCGACTGACGGCCGCCGGCGTGCGGATCCACGTCCTCTCGCTCTTCCCGGAGATGCTCGGCTCGCCGCTCGCCGGCGGGGTCGTCGGGCGGGCGCGCGAGCGAGGGCTGGTGGAGATCTTCCTTCACCGCCTGCGTGACTACGCCACCGGACGTCACCTGCAGGTCGACGACACACCGTACGGGGGCGGGCAGGGCATGGTGATGATGCCCGAGCCGCTCGTGACGGCGATCGAGCACGTGGGGGCCGTGGATCGGCCTCGGCGCATCCTCCTCTCGCCGCGCGGCGTGCGGTTCACCGACGAGCGGGCACGCGCGCTCGCCTCCGACCCCGCGTTGCTCCTCGTCTGCGCGCGCTACGAGGGGGTCGACGAGCGCGTGACGGCATTCCTCGACGAGGAGCTCTCGATCGGCGACTACGTGCTGTCCGGCGGCGAGCCGGCCGCGGTGGTGGTGATCGACGCGATCGTCCGTCTCCTCCCCGGAGCGGTCGGCAACGAGGCGTCCCCGCGGGAGGAGTCGTACGCGGACGGGCTGCTCGAGCATCCGCAGTTCACGCGCCCGGAGGAATTCCGCGGCGTCCGCGTTCCCGACGTGCTCCTGTCCGGCGACCATGCGGCGATCGCGCGCTGGCGCCGGCAGCAGTCGCTCCGCCTGACGCTCGCCCGCCGTCCCGATCTACTCCCCGGCGCGGCGCTCCACGACGACGACCGCGCCTTCCTCCGGACGCTCGGGTGGCCCCGTGGGTGACCTCTACGTCGCGCTCGTCCATCACCCCGTCTACGACAAGAACGGGGCGATCGTGACCACGGCGGTGACCAACATGGACGTCCACGACCTCGCGCGGCTCGCCCGAACGTTCGACGTACGCGCGGTCTACGTCGCGACGCCGGTCCCAACGCTCCGGCGGCTCGTGGAGCGGATCATCCGCCACTGGGACACCGGGCCGGGTGCGGCCTACAACCACACCCGCAAGGAAGCGCTCGCGCTCGCCCGCCTCGCCGACGACCTGGACGCGGTTCTCGCGGACGTGGAGCGCGATGCGGGTGTGCTTCCGCGCCTCGTCGCGACGAGGGCGCGCGCCGGCGGCCGCAGGCTCACCTTCGCGGACCTGCGCCGCCGCCTGGCCGACGATCCCCGACCCGACCTGCTCGTCTTCGGGACCGGCTGGGGTCTCACCGAGGACGTGCTCGGGCGAGCCGACGACGTGCTCGAGCCCATCCGCGGCACGTCGGGCTGGAACCACCTCTCGGTACGCAGCGCTGCCTCCATTATCCTTGACCGGTTGCGCGGTGACCGATAAAAGAGAAGGTTCGGCGAGCGGAAGCGAGGGGAGAGCGATGAATCCGATCGACCGGATCGAGGCCGAGCAGCTCCGCAAGGACCTGCCGCAGTTCAAGCCCGGCGACACCGTGCGCGTGCACGTGCGCGTGGTCGAGGGCGACAAGGAGCGCATCCAGGCCTTCGAGGGGACGGTCATCAGCCGCAGCGGCGCCGGCAGCCGCGAGATGTTCATGGTGCGGAAGACCTCGTACGGCGTCGGCGTCGAACGCACCTTCCCGGTCCACTCACCCCGCATCGACCGCATCGAGGTGATGACCCGCGGCGCCGTCCGCCGCGCGAAGCTCTACTACCTCCGCGACCGCGCCGGCCGCGCCGCCCGCGTCAGCGAAGAAGCCGGCCGCTAGAGCTCGGCGTCGCGGCCGAGCCGCGCGCGTCGCACCCGTCAGGGTAGTGCCGGTCGCATCCGCGGGCAGTGGGGGCTCCCGCCGCCGCGACCTTCGAGGAGGCCGCACGTCCGCACGCTCCTAGCGTTCGGGTCGTCGGCCGACGAGCGGGAGCGCCGGCGGGAGCCCTCACCCGCCGCGGACGCACGCCGCGTTCACGCCGACGGCTGCGGCGCCTGCGGG
>CAZLYE010000562.1:0-3639 GCA_964562865.1 uncultured Binatia bacterium (SeqCode)
CCGCCGCTGCTCGCGGTGGCCCCCGGGGAGGTCGCGCGCGTGGAGCTCGAGGACCACGGGACGCGGCTCACCGCGGTCCGCGACGGGGAGGGATGGGCGGACCCACGGGGGCGTCGATGGCGCGCCTCGGCCGTCTCCGACCTCGTCGACACGCTCGGCTCGCTCCGCCCCGTCATGGTGGTCGATCCGGAGCCGGAGGAGCCGGCCGACTACGGCCTCGGAGCGGCGGCCCGCCGGCTCGAGCTCTCGGGGAGGGACGGCCGACCGGTTCTCGCGCTCGAGCTCGGCGAGCGGAACCCGGCGTGGACGGGAATCTACGCCCGGCGCGCCGGCCGACCCGAGGTCATGCTGATCGGCGGCCTGCTCTCGTGGGAGCTCGAGAAGCTCCAGAGCGCCGTCCCGGAAGCGAAGCCTTGACAACTCGCATGAAAACGCACGAAACCGGATGCGGCGCGCGAGGCGCCGTCCAGCCGAGGGAGGGATCGATGAAGCTCTGCATGGGCCGGTGTGCCCTGATGCTCGCCGCGGGACTGCTGCTCCTCGGAGCGGACGCGCGCGCCGGAGACGATCAGCCGTGGACGCTCGACGCGAACAACTGGCAGGAGGGGAAGGACCTGCTGCCCGATCCCGTCGTGAAGCATCTCCAGAAGGGCGAGTACTGGTTCAAGGTCGTCCCGGTCGA
Source organism: uncultured Binatia bacterium (SeqCode) (assembly GCA_964562865.1). GTDB lineage: Bacteria > Desulfobacterota > Binatia > DP-6 > DP-6 > CAZLYE01. The sequence continues at coordinate 683 of CAZLYE010000562.1, forward strand.
CCCGCAGAAGTTCCACCACAACTACAGCAAGGCCTTCTGGGACGCGACGGAGTCGAACGAGGGGAAGTACGACCTCGACGAGAAGACCTGCGGCATCAAGGACAAGACGACCGGAAAGAACCCCGACTTCGTGTTCGGGCAGCCCTTCCCGAAGATCGACAAGAGCGATCCGAAGGCCGGGTGCAAGATCGCGTGGAACTTCGCGATGACCGGCGCGATGGGCGGGGGTGGTGGTGCGACCTTCACCCTGAACGGCGTCGACTCGGGGGGGCAGTTCCGGCGCATCAAGGCGTTCATCCACAGCCGCGGCTACCAGGGCCGTCACTTCGGGCCGATCAAGGACAACCCGGAGAACCTCGAGGGCGAGGCGATCGGCGGCGCGCTCGAGCCGGTCGACGTCGAGGGCGTCTCGACGCTCACCAAGCGCATCTGGGACTGGGACAGCCAGGACGCGATCTGGGCCTACGTGCCGTCGACCCGGCGCGCCCGGCGCGTGAACGCCGCCTCGCGCTCGGACCCCGTCGCGGGCCTCGACATCTTCTCCGACGACCTCAACTGCTACGCCGGCAAGGTCGAGTACTATCAGTGGAAGCTGGTCGGCGAGCAGACGATCCTCGCGCCGCTCCTCCAGCCGTACCCGTTCCCCATGAAGTCGGTCAGTCCGACCCGCCAGATCATCGAGACGCCGTACATGACCGCCGGGTACGAGAAGCCGGGGAGCAAGGGCGCGCCGTGGTGGATCCAGGAGAACCTGGTCTTCGTGCCCCGGCAGGTCTGGGTCGTCGAGGGGCAGTCGAGCGACCCGTACTACAACTTCGGCAAGGTCATCATGTACTTCGACAAGGAGATGTACCGCATCTACTGGAAGCTCGTGCACAACCGCGCCGGCGAGTACTTCTACACGGCGATGTGCGGCTACCACTTCGTGAAGAACGACGAGACGTTCTCCGCGGTCTTCCCGAACCTGGTGGTCGGCGTGAACGACAAGACGAACCGCGCCGCCATCGGCGGCCGCTATCAGAGCTCGTTCCTCGAGCAGAACTGGGATCCGTCGTACTTCTCGCTGCGCACGCTCACGCACATGACGGACTGACGCGATGCGCGCGGCCGCGGTCTGAAGCCGGAGGAGGTCCTCGCCTCCGGCAAGGTGAAGCCGCTCGAGGCCGGCGCGGAGGAGCGCTTCCGCGCGAGCTTCCTCAAGGAGGAGACGCCGGCCTTCACCGACTACCGCGTGAAGGTCATCGAGACCCCCGCCGCGAAGTAGGCGCATGCCCGCACCCGATCCACAGGCGCTCGCCGCTGCCATGCCGTTCGCGCTGGCGATGGGCGTCGAGGTGACGGCCGCGACGGCGGACGACGTCCGGGGCCGACTCGCCTGGGCGCACGAGCGCTGCACGAGCGGAGGCATCCTCCACGGCGGGGCGATCATGGCGCTCGCCGACACGCTCGGCGCGATCTGCGCCTTCCTGAACCTGCCCCCGGGCGCCGGCACGTCCACCATCGAGTCCAAGACGAACTTCTTCTCCGCGGTGCGGGGCGGTCACGTGGAGGCCGTGACCCACCCGCTCCACGTCGGCCGGCGGACGATCGTCGTCCAGACCGACGTCCGCGACGCGACCGGGCGGCGGGTCGCGCAGGTCACGCAGACGCAGGCCGTGCTCGCGGACTGAGCCCGCGCGCGTCACTCGTTCCCGAGCGGGAACGGCGGCGTGGTCGCGAGCGGCTGCAGCTTCCCGCCCTCGGTCGTGTTCACCTGGATCTCCGCGGCCGGCGCGCGCATCGGGGCGGTGAGCGTCAGCTTCCACGCGACCTGCTCGCGGACCTCGCCGCCGGGCGGCAGCTTCACGCGGCCGCGCCACGCGTCGGGCAGCGTGAGGTCGATCCGGCGCGTGCCGCCCGCGATCAGCACGAGCTCGAGCTGTGAGAGCTCGGTGTCGCGCCCGACGTTCCGCAGCACGAGCTCGCCCGCCACCTCGACCTCCCGTGTGAGCTCGCGCGCGACGGCGACCGACGGCCGGAAGGCCGCCTCGATCCTCGCCGGCTTCCGGAAGAGGCGCAGCATCCGCGCTACGCCGCCAGCAGGCGCTCAAGGCCACGCGCGAGGCAGCGCGTGATCTCGTCGCGGCAGCGCCGGAAGACGTCCTCGTCCTGCATCGCCGGATCGGCGATGTCGCCCGACTCCCCGGCCAGCTCGCGGACCGTCATGACCGGCTTGCCCGCCGCCTCCGGGAACCCGGCCAGCATCCGCCGCTGCTCCTCCGTCATCACGAGGATGACGTCCGCCTCCTCGAGGAGATGGCGCTGGCGCTTCAGGTCAGTCGCCCCGGCGTCGGGCGGGAGCTCGATGCCGACCTCGCGGAGGACGAAGCGCGCGTCGAGCGAGACGAGGCTCCCGTCGCGCGCGTAGGGCGCGATCCCGCCCGAGCGCACCTCGACCGCGCCCGCGAGCCCATGCTCGGCGAGGAGCCGCTCGAGGACCTTCTCCGCGATGATGCTGCGGCTCGTGTTCGCGTGGCAGACGACGAGGACGCGCCGCGACGGCCCGGCCGGCTCGCTCACAGTCCTTCGGCGAAGATCTCGCCCATGTTCTCGCCCTGCGTGATGCCCTTCGCGACCTCCGCCTTGATGCGCTTCCCGAGCTCCGCCGGGTCCCACGTCCCCTTGCCGCGGATACGCGTCGCGGAGTGCCAGCCCTTCATCGGCCAGACGCTGCTGCCGCCGACGCGGAACACCTGTCCGTTCACGCCGGACGCGTCATCGCTCGCGAGCCACGTGACGATCGGCGCGACGTTGGCGGGGCTGAAGACGTCGAACTCGCCGGCCTTCGGCTGCCCCATGAGCGCGGCGGTCGACGGCGTGGCATCCACGGTCAGCCTCGTGCGTGCTACCGGCGCGATGGCGTTGGCCGTGACGCCGTACTTCTTCATCTCGTGCCCGATGATGACCGCCATGGCGGC
>CAZLYE010000563.1:0-5061 GCA_964562865.1 uncultured Binatia bacterium (SeqCode)
TGACGATGATGTCGCCGCCGCCGTTGATGGCGGCTCCTGGATCCCACATGCCGCCGGCGACCAGCTGCTCGGTCTCGCTCTGGCCGCTCGAGTCCAATGAGTGGGCGTAGTCGCATTTCTTGACCACGCACGACTGGCCGGCGGGACAGTCGCCGTCCGCCGTACATTCCGGCCCGGCGCTGCACGTACCCGCAGCGGGATCCAGACAGGTGGAGAACAACGAGAGGATGCGGTCCGGAGTGCCGCTCGAATCCGGAAGCAGCTGTACGGGCCAGTAGATGTAGTTGGCGCCGAAGAACCCGAGGCTGACGCCCTGGTCGCGCGCCTGCACGATGTTCGTCTTCATCTCCCTCGTCACGTACTCGTCGTGGCCACCCGACAGGTACGCCTTGCCGCGAAGCAGGTTGCCGACGTCCTCGTGCGTGTCGACGTCGGTGATGTAGGTCACGTCGTAGCCCTGGTGCTCGAGCCATCGGACCAGCCCGAAATCCATCGCGGCGGGTGCGATGTTGTGGAGGAAGTCCCCCGCCCCGATCCCGTAGAACAGACTGACGCTGTGCGAATAGAGGATCTCGGGGCTCCCGAAGTTCCGCTCTGCGAGCCCGTACGGACGGTTGAACGACACCTGCTTCGCCTGCGCAAAGTTCTTCGTTTCGAAGTCGTAGAGTGACTGGCCCGTATACGCCTGGGCCACCGTGTCGTACCCCGGCCACGGATTGTAGGCCTGGTACGTGTTCACCGACTGCTGGAAGACCAGATCGGCGTGGCGCGTGTCGCGCACCGTGAAGATGATGTAGCTCTCCCTGCCCGAAGTGTTCGCGTGCAGCTTCACCAGGTAGATGCCGCTCAACCAGGACGTGGGCACGTGGATCTTCACGGGATTCGTCCAGTGGCAGTCGATCACTTCCGTGGTCGGGTCGACCGTCGGGGTCACCTGCCGCACCCCGGGCTTCACCAGGGGACCGAACACCTTCCGGCCGCCCGCCCCGCCGTACCAGCCCATGCGATAGACGACCAGGGAGTAGGTCTTGTCGGGGGTGTTGACGAACAGGTCGATGTCTCCACCGACCGGCACGCTCGTCAGCGACGCGTAGCCTTCGATCTGCCGGGCATCGGCGGGATTCGTGAGCTGCCAGGCGGTCGTGCCCGGCTGCCGGTTCTCCAGCTGAATCTTGTTCAGAGGGACCCCTGAGGATCGTGACACGTCCAGAACCAGCGAGAGTCCGAGGCATGCGGTGAGCAGAGAGGTGAACCTCATGGGTAGCCTCCTTCGGCGGACGTTGGGGCTCGGGGAGCGCGATACATAACAATCAGCTCGAAGACGCGTCAAGCCAGGGAAACCGGTGAGCAAGGTAGATGTCCTGCGCCCGAGGATCACACGCGCACGTGCCGCTGCGGTCGCGCACGTGGGCTATCGGTAGCGCACATGCTCCACGAGCGTCCCGGCTGAGACGCAGGAGGGGCGCAGGATCGCTCGGCAGATGCGCCGAGCTGCTACGACGTCTCTTCCAGCGTCTGCTCGAGCAGCGCGGCGTTCGGCAGCATCCCGTGCAGGTTCCGGCGGACGGCGGTGAGGGCGGGCCGGAGGTTGCGGAACGCGAGCCGTCCGCGAAGCTCGCCGAGGCGGGCCGCGTGCTCCTCGAGAAAGCGCGTGAGGACGCTCAACGAGACGCGCTCGACGCCGCCCAGGTCGATGATGATGCGCTCGGGCGTCCGCCCGATCGCCCGCCGGATTCGGGCGACGAGCTTCCGCGCCGCGTGCACGTCCACCGTCCCCTCGAGGCGGATGACGAGCGCGGCGAGCGTGTCGTCGCGCGCGGCCCGCGCGCGCAGCCACGCGCTCCGCACCTGCTCGCCGCTCGCCTGCACGGCGCCGACGAACGTCGAGACGAAGGCAACGCGCTCGCGGATCCGGATGGGACGCGCGAGCGCACGCGCAAGCACCATGGCGGGCGTCGGGGCGAAGCGGGGCTCGGCGCGCAGCCCCCAGCGGGTCCGGTAGTTCGCGAGCAGGGCCGCCCGCTGCGTGGCGCCGAGGAGGCCGGTGCGACGCCAGATCGTGCGGTGGCGATGAAGCACCCGCCGGGCCCAGACGACGCCGCGCTCGACGTCGGGCGCGCTTCCCGTCGCTGCCACGAGCCGCGGGAACGTGACGTGCCCGGCCGTGCAGAGCCAGACCGCGCGGGCGAACACGCCCGCGTCGTCGCCCTCGCGCCCGAGCACGACGTGCACGACGGTCAGGAGCCCGGCGCGGCGGATGCGGCGCAGGTCCGCCGCGACGTCGTCGAGCGCCCCGGCGCCCCGCGCGAGCGGGTCGGGATCCGGGCCGAGCACGAGCGCGCGGCAGCCGCTCCGGCGCGCGAGCTGGAGGAGGGCCGCATCCCGGCCGACGGACGGCTCGCTCTCGACCGCCCACGGCCGGCCGAGCGCCGCCATGTGCCCGCAGAGGAGGCGGGCGTGCGACGCGATGCGGCCGAGGGGGGCACCGGTCAGGAGGATCGGCCCCGGCGTCCCGCCGAGCTCCGCCGCGACCTGCCCCGGCGCGCGCAGCCTGCCCGTCTGGTCGACGAGCGAGACGCGACGCCACGTGAGCATGGCCGCCGTATAGGAACGTCTGGCCGCGTTTGCAATAGCGGGTTTCGTTGCTAGCGTGCGACGCGTGCGTGACGTGCGCGTCGTGCTGGCTCCCAACCCGGGCCTCATGACCGGCCCCGGGACCAACCAGTACCTCGTCGGTGATGATGAACCGCTGGTGATCGACGCTGCGCCGCACGACGTGGAGAACGCGCGCCGGTTCGCGACCGCGCTCGGCCGGGAGCGTCCGGCCGCGATCCTGCTGACGCACATCCACCCGGACCACGTCGGGGGCGCGACCGCGCTCCGCGACGCGACGGGGGCGCGGATCGCGGTGCACCGGCGGCGGGCGGAGTTCACGGTCGCCGGCCGTCCCCTCGCACCCGACCGGCTCCTGGAGGACGCGGACGAGATCGCGTGGGCGGGAGGGCGTCTGCGCGTCGTCTACACGCCGGGGCACGAGTCGGGCCACGTCTGCTACCTCGATCCGGAGCGCGGGTGGCTCTTCACCGGCGACCTGATCCTCGGAACCGGGACGACGATCGTGGCGCCTCCCGACGGCGACATGCTGGCGTACCTCGCCTCGCTCCGCCGGCTCCGGGAGCTCGAGCTCACGCAGATCTTCCCGGGCCACGGGGACCCGATCGACCGCCCGTACGAGAAGATCGACGAGTACCTCGCCCACCGACTGATGCGCGAGCGGCAGATACTCTCCGCGCTCGAAGACGGCGTCGCGACGGTGGGGGAGATCGTCGCGCGGCTCTACGTCGACGTCCACCCCGCGCTCCACTGGGCCGCGGGGCTGACGGTCCGCGCGCACCTGGCGAAGCTCGTTGCCGAGGGCGCCGTCACGGAGGACGGCGACCACTTCCGGCCGGTCGCCTGAACGGGTCAGCGCGTAAAGCGCGTGCGCGACCAGACGCGCGCCGCGTCCAGCGGCGCGTCGACGAGCACGAGCACGCGGTCGTCCCGCTGCTCGACCCGCGCGCCGGGCGTCATCTGGGGCATCGCGAGGGCGAACTCGGTGGCGTCCGCCGGCGAGTCCCACGCGGTCATCCAGACGAGGCCGAGCTCCGTGCCGCGCTCGAGCGCGCGCAGGCGGTCGCCGCCCCAGCCCTCCGCGACCCGCGCCGCCTGCTCGCGCGGGAGGACGCGTGCCGCGAGCACGCGGATCTGGAGCTCGCCGAGCGTGTCCTCGAGGATGCGCGTCCACCCAGTGCGCTCGAGCTCCTCCGTGCCCCCGAGCTCCACCCGGACCGGGCGGTCACGGGTCGTGAAGTAGCGTGCCGGGTGGAGCACCTGCTCCGTCGACGCGGGCGGATCGAGATGCACGCGGTCCACCGCGGGCCAGCCGCCGTTCGCGAGGGCCCAGCCCGCGAAGGTCGTGCCGTCGTCGTACTGGAACGCGAGCGACGCCCGCACGACCTCCGGTACGTCCGGATACTTCGCCGCGAGCGCATCCGGGACGCCGTGGAGCTGCCGCTCGACGGTGGCGAGCGTGCGGCGGTCGAGCTGTCCGCCGGCGATGTACGCGAAGCCGGCGAGCGTCGCGTCGCCCTCGAGGAGCGCGTGGCGCGCGAGCTCTGCGTCGCCGTGCGCGTCGAGGATCGGCTCCGGCGTGGTCCGCATGCCGTAGTGCTGGTCCTGGAGCGCATGGGTCAGCTCGTGCGCGACGAGGAACTCGCCGACGAAGTCGCGGCCCGTGAGCCGCCCGAGGAGATCCACCTTGAGTCCCGCCGTGCCGAGGGCCGTCCGCGCGAGCACGAGACGCCTGGTCCGCGGATCGTAGAATCCTGCGCCCTCCTGCTCGTAGAGACGCTGGAGCAGCGGACGGAGCCGCGCTCCCGGCGGTAGCAGACCGAGGCGTGCGTAGACGGTCTCGGTGCGCTCGATGTCACCGGGCGGATAGCTCGCGTCGAGCTCGCTGGCGACGATCGCGACGACGTCGTCGCGCGGCAGAGCGGCCGCGGGGACCGGCGCGCGGAACTCGAGCCCGCGGATCGCGGGGAGCGTCCGGCGGACCACGGCGAGGGCGTCCTCGTTGACCACGCCGTGCCGGACGATGCGCCCCGGGCCGCAGGCGGCGAGGAGCACACACGTGATGACCGCACGGGTGCGTCTCACGGCGTCTCCTCGACGATGATCGCGGGATACCCGAGCCGCGTCACGAGCTCGGCGCGCTCGAGCGCGGCCGTGCGCAGCGCGTAGGGCCCGATCCGCACGCGATAGTAGCTCCCCGCGGCGCCCCGGAGCGGGCTCACGAAGGCCTCCGGGAAGCGCCGCGCGAGGACCTGGCGAAGGTGTTGCGCGCGGCCGGCGTCGCTGAGCGACGCGACCTCGATCGTCCACGAGCCGGTCGCCGTCTCGGCCGGCGGGGGCGGGACGAAGCGGGGCGGCGGTGCGCTCGCGAGCACCTCGACGCGGACGTGTGCCGTGCCCGGGCCGACCATGCGGAGCGCTCGCGCGGCGCCGTACGAGAGATCGATC
>CAZLYE010000564.1:0-3525 GCA_964562865.1 uncultured Binatia bacterium (SeqCode)
CCTCGCGGGGCGGACCACGCGGCCCGTCGTGCTCGCGCTCGGGATCGCGGCGTTCTTCGCCGTGCAGGCGCTGGCACCCGCGGGGCTCTCCGCGGCCGGGCGGAACGCGCTCGGCGTCTTCGCGCTCTGCCTCGTCTACTGGGTGACGAACGTGCTGCCGCTCATGGTGACGAGCCTCCTCGCCATGGTGCTCCTGCCGCTGACGAACGTGCAGCCGGCCAAGGACACCTACGCGCTCTTCGGCAACGAGGCGGTGTTCTTCATCCTCGGCGCCTTCATCCTCGCCGCCGCGCTCATGAAGTCGGGGCTCTCGACGCGCCTCGCGATCGCCGTCCTCCGCCGCTTCGGCCACACGCCGCGCACGCTGCTCCTCTCGTTCTTCCTCATGAACGCCTTCATGGCGTTCTTCATGTCGGAGCACGCCGTGGCGGCGATGACCTTCCCCATCACGATCGAGATCGCCCGCGTGCTGAAGCTCCAGCGCCAGCGGAGCAACTACGGCCGGGCGCTGTTCCTCGCCATGGCCTGGGGGACGCAGATCGGCGGCATCGCCACCCTGCTGGGCGGCGGGCGCGCGCCCCTCGCCCTCGGGATGCTGCGCGATGCCTCGGGCCAGACCTACACCTTCGCCCAGTGGACGCTCACCGCGTGGCCGGTGGTCGCCGTCCTCCTCGTGGTGGGCTGGCAGGTGATCGCGCGGTTCTTCCCGATCGACATCACGTCCGTGCGGGACGCCGACGCGATCATCGCCGAGAAGGCGCTCCGCCTCGGCCGGCCGTCGGTGAAGGAGCGGTCGATCGCGGCCGTCATGCTCGCGACGCTCGCCGCGTGGATCATCGGCGGAGAGGAGTTCGGCCTCGCGACGATCGCGCTCGCCGCGGTCGTCGTCCTCTTCCTCCTCGACCTGGTCCGCTGGCAGGACATCGAGGAGTACGTGAACTGGGGCGTCCTCCTCATGTACGGCGGCGCCATCGCGCTCGGGTCGGCCCTCAACCGCTCGGGCGCGGCCGAGTGGATCGCGGGCGCGACGGTCAGCCGCTGGGCCCACAGCCCGCTCGCCGTCATCGCGATCATCTCGGGGGCCGGGATCCTCCTGACCGAGGCGATGAGCCACTCGGCGGTGGTGGCGCTCCTCATGCCGGTCGCGCTCGGGATCGCGCACCAGTTCGGCATCGACCCGCGCGTCATGGCCCCCGCCGTCGCACTGCCGGCGGGGCTTGCCTTCACGCTCCCGGTCGGGACCCCGGGGAACGCGATCGCCTACTCGTCGGGCTATCTCCGACTCCGGGACATGCTCGTGCCCGGGATGATCCTCGTCGTGGTCGCCTGGGTGACGTTCAACCTGGTCGCGGCGTACTACTGGCCGCTCATCGGGATCACGATCGGCCCCACCGGCGGTTGAGCCAGGCGCCCGTTTCCCCTAGTTTCCGCCGATGCCCGACCTCGTCCCGCCGCACGGCGGTCTCCGCGAGCCCGTCTCCCTCACCGTCCCGCCGGGCGAGGAGGAGAAGTTCCGCGCCGAGGCCGCGCGGCTCCCGAAGGTCCCCGTCTCCGACGCCGACCTCTCCAGCGTCTATCGCTTCGGCGACGGGGCGCTCAGCCCGCTCACCGGCCCGATGGACGAGGCGGCATATCACCGTGTGCTCGACCGGTCGGTGATCGAGCACGGCGGGCGTCTCTGGGCGTGGACCATCCCGCTCGCGTTCCCCGTCACTGCCGCCCTCGCGCGGACGCTCGGCCGGGGCCGGCAGGTCGCCCTCACGACGGGCGCCGGGGCCGCGGTCGCGATCCTCACCGTGAGCGACGTCTACGCGTGGGACAAGCCGAAGTACCTGCGGAGCGTCTACGGCACGGAGCGTACCGACCACCCCGGCGCCGACATGGTGCTCGTCGCCGACGCCGACAAGACGCATCTGGTCGGCGGGACGCTCCGGGTGCTCCCCCAGCCGAAGCATCCGAAGTTCGGGAAGTACGTGCTCACGCCGGGCGAGGTCCGCCGCCACCTCGCAACCCGCGCGTGGACACGCGTGGTCGCGTTCCAGACGAGGAACCCGCTCCATCGCGCCCACGAGTACGCGCTCGTCTACGGGCTCGAGACCCTGCTCCGCGCCGGGCACGACGCGGGCGCGTGCCTGAACCCGCTCATCGGCGAGACCAAGGGCGACGACGTGCGGGCCGACGTCCGCATGGAGACCTACGAGGCCCTCATCCGGACCCGAGCGCTCGGCGAGGGCGACAGCGATCCCGCGCTGTGGGGCCCGCGCGGCGAGTCGGTCCCCGACCGCGTGATCCTCCTCGGGCTCGACATCAAGATGTTCTACGGCGGGCCGAAGGAGGCGGTGATGCACGCCATCTACCGCCAGAACCTCGGCTTCACCGACATCGTGATCGGCCGCAAGCACGCCGACGCCCCCTACCACGACGGCTCGCCGATCTGGGGCGACTTCGACGCACAGGAGATCTTCGGCGCGCTCGGAGGCGACCTGAAGATCCAGCCGCTGAAGGTCGGCTTTGCGGCGTACTACGAATCCGTCGGACGCGTCGACCTGGTGGAGAACCACCCCGGCGAGAAGCCGGTCCCGATCTCCGGGAAGGACGTCCGGAAGGCGCTCCTCGAGGGTCGCGAGGTGGATCCGCGCATCATGCGGCCGAGCACGTCGCACATCCTGGCCGCGGCGATGGCGGCCGCGCGGTAGTCGCTCAGCGCGCGCCGAGCGGATGCAGCTCGACGGTGACGCCGAACACCAGGACGAGAAGCAGGTAGAGCGCCAGGAGCGCCGTCAGGAGCCCGCCGAGCGACGCGACCGCGACGCCCGAGAGCACGAGGAACGCGAGGAGCGCGCCGACCGTCATCGCCGGCGCGAGAAAGTTCGGGCGGTTGAAGGGGGCGACGGGCCGGAGCAGCGCGAGGAGCCCCTCCCCGCGCACCTCCGCGCCGAACGCCTCCGCCGCGTTCCAGAGCTGACTGCCGATCTCCTCGAGCCAGGTCGCCATCATTCCCCCACTTTCAACATGATGATGAGCGCGCCGTCGGCGGCATGCGAGTCCTGCCCCACGCCGAAGAGCATCACGCCGCGGTTCTGGAGCCGCACGTCCGTGTCGAGGAGCGCACGCTGCCCGTCCAGGAGCTCCACCTGCATGACGACGGCCTGATCGCGCATGCCCTTCGGCACCACGCGGAGGAGCCGTCCCCCGGGGATCACGAACGCCTCGCCGCTCTGCCACGTGCAGTGCCGCTGCTCGCGCCCCACGATCTGGAACGAGCGGTAGCCAACCAGCCGCCGGAGCCGCGGTCGGAGCGCGACGAGCTCGGCGTCGGACGGCCCGCGCTCCATCGCCCGCACGCTGGTGATCTCGACGTCGAGCGCGTGGGAGACCGTCGCCATGGCGAGGACGGCGACCGTCCCCACCGCGATCCCGAGCACGACCGGGCGCGGTGGACGGCTCACGGCGCCGCCTCGGAGGAATCCGCGCTGACGAGGATCGCGACCGTCCCGTACTTCCGCTCGCGCCGGATCTCGGTGC
>CAZLYE010000565.1:0-3314 GCA_964562865.1 uncultured Binatia bacterium (SeqCode)
ACGGTCGGCGGGTAGAACGCGCCCGGCCCGTCGGGGACGCGACCGCCGAGGAGAAGGCGCGCCCCCCGCCGCACGGAGGCGACGACCTGGTGGTGGAGCGCGTCGCGGAGGTCGTGCCGCGCTTGGGGGCCGACCTCCGTCTCGCGCTCGAGCGGCGGACCCATCCGTCGAGCCGCCCTCTCGCCGACCAGCGCGTCGAGGAACCGCTCGGCGACGGGCTCCAGCACGACGAAGCGCTTCGCGGCGATGCAGCTCTGCCCGCCGTTCACGAGGCGCGCGGAGGCGGCGGCTCTGGCGGTGGCCGGAAGGTCGGCGTCGTCGAGCACGATGAACGGATCACTCCCGCCCAGCTCGAGGACGGTCTTCTTGAGGGCGCGGCCGGCGTGCTCGCCCACCTGGCTCCCGGCGCGTTCGCTCCCCGTGAGCGTGACGGCGCGGATCCGCCGATCGCCGATCAGTCCCGGCACGGCACCGGCGCCCACCAGCACCGTACTGAACACGCCCTCGGGGAATCCGGCGCCGCGGAAGACCTGCTCGATCTCGAGCGCGCAACGCGGGACGTTCGACGCGTGCTTCAGGACCGCGACGTTCCCCGCCATGAGCGCGGGCGCCGCGAACCGGAAGACCTGCCAGAAGGGGAAGTTCCACGGCATCACGGCGAGCACGGGTCCGAGCGGGTCGAAGCGGACCCAGCTCCGCGAGGCGTCGGTCCCGTGCGGTTGCTCGGCGAGGAAGGCCGCCGCGTGCTCGGCGTAGTACTCGCACCCCCACGCGCACTTCTCCACCTCGGCCTCTCCCTGCGCGACCGGCTTCCCCATCTCGAGCGCCATCGCGATCGCGTGGTCCGTCTTCTTCGCACGGAGGAGCCGCGCGGCCTCCCGCATCCGGTCGGCGCGTTCGGCGAGCGGACGGTCGCGCCAGCCGAGGAATGCACGCTCGGCGCCGGCGAGGATGCGATCGAGCTCGCCGGGAGGCGTCTCGTCGAAGGTCGCGAGGACCCTCCCGGTCGTGGGGTCGACGGATCGAAGGCTCATCACGCGTCCCTCCCGCCGGACAATCTACCGTCTCCGGGCGAGGGCCGCAGCCGGCCGTGCGCAGCCCGACCGGCTCAGCGCGCGAGCCCGTGACGGATCAGGTGCACGCCGATCCCCGCCAGCAGGAGGCTCACGATCTTCGAGAGCGCCCGTGCACCGGTGCCGCCGATGATCCGCTCGATCCGGGCGACGTTCGCGAGGAGCGCCCAGCAGACGACGAGGTTCGCGATCAGCGCCACGAGCGTCATCGGTGCCCCGTAGAGGTCCACCAGGACGATCGTCGTCGTGATCACGGCCGGCCCCGCGATGAGCGGCACCGCGATCGGCACCACGCCGACGTCGGTCCCGCCGGCGAGGCCGCGGGGCTCGGGGCCGAGGAGGTCGAGGCCCGCGAGCCCGAGCAGGATCAGCCCGCCCGCCACCTGGAAGTCGGCGACCGTGATGCCGAGGAACACGAACAGCGCCTTCCCGAGGAGCGCGAACCCGACGCTCACCGCGGCCGCGACGACGAGCGACGCGCGGAGCACGCGGTTGCGGTCGCCCGCACTCATCCCCCGTGTCAGCGCAAAATAAATCGGCGCGACGCCGATCGCATCCACCGCGACGAAGACCGGCACGAAGGCGTGCAGGAAGAGAACGAGGGGGCTCATCCACCCACCATTCTGCGCGGGAGACGGCGCGATCACCACCGTCGTGGAGCGGCGAAGCACGGCTCGAAAATTGACCCAGCTCCGAATGGTCCTTACAGTGGCGCGACGATGAGAACATCGACCACGCACCTGCGCCGGGTGAGCGACACGCGGGACGCGTCGCCCCTGACCGCGGCGCCGCCCATCGCCGCCGACGATGCCGAGCTGCTGGACGCATACTCGAAGGCCGTGACCGGCGTCGTCGACCGGGTGGGCCCCGCGGTGGTGAGCATCGCGGTCGGCAGCCGCCGCGACCCCGCGATGCCCGCGGGGAGCGGCTCCGGTGTCCTCTTCACTCCCGACGGCTACGTGCTGACGAACGCGCACGTCGTGCGGGGCGCGAAGCGGCTCGCGCTCTCGCTCACCGACGGCGGCCAGCACGAGGCGTCCCTCGTCGGCGCCGACGACGCGACCGACCTCGCCGTGGTGCGGATCGACGGCAACCGGCTGCCGTATGCGGAGCTCGGGACGTCCACCACGCTCCGGGTCGGTCAGCTCGTCATCGCGATCGGGAACCCGCTCGGCTTCAGCTCGACCGTCTCCGCGGGGGTCGTGAGCGCGCTCGCCCGCACCATGCGCGCCACGACGGGCCGCCTGATGGAGAACATCATCCAGAGCGACGTCGCGCTGAACCCCGGCAATTCCGGCGGACCGCTCGTCGACAGTCGGGGGCGGGTGGTCGGGGTCAACACGGCGATGATCCTCGGCGCGCAGGGCATCAGCTTCAGCGTCCCGGTCGACACCGCGAAGTCCGTGCTCGGGCAGCTGATGACGGTCGGCCGCGTCCGGCGCGGGTACCTCGGGATCGCTGCGCAGAACCGCCCGCTCGAGCGCGGCGTGACGCGCCGGCTCGGGCTCGCCCAGGAGGGCGGCGTCGAGGTCTCGAGCGTTGAGCCCGGCGGTCCCGCGGCCGAGGCCGGCGTCGCGCCCGGCGACGTGATCGTCTCGTTCGACGGCCAGCCGACGCGCAGCGTGGACGACGTGCACCGGCTGCTGAACCGCTGGCCGATCGAGGGCCCTCCCGTCGCCCGGATCCTCCGCGACGGCGCGCTCCGCGACGTCGAGGTCGCGCCGCGCGAAGCGCGGGGGTGACGGTCGGGAGCGACGCCGCGGTGGAGGCCATCGCGCCGCGCTGCCCGTTGTCCCCGGCGACCCGGTCGCGTAGGAGAGCGGACGGATGCGCGTGGTCTCGCTCCTCCCCGCCGCGACCGAGATCGTCGCCGCGCTCGGCATGCTCGACGCGCTCGTCGGCGTGAGCCACGAGTGCGACTGGCCGCCCGAGGTGGGCGGCCGGCCGCGCGTCACCCACTGTGCGATCCACGGCAACGCGCTCCCGAGCGACGCGATCGACCGCTGGGTGACGGACACGCTCTCGTCGACCGGGACGCTCTACACGATGGACGAGCCGTTGCTGCGCACGCTCCGTCCCGACGTCATCCTCACCCAGCGGCTCTGTGACGTCTGCGCGGTCGGCTACGGAAGCGTCACCGCCCTCGCCGCCACCCTCCCCGGCCCGCCACAGGTGGTGAATCTCGAGCCGTCCAGCGTGGCGGACATCCTGCAGGACATCCGTCGGGTCGGTGAGGCGCTC
>CAZLYE010000566.1:0-4461 GCA_964562865.1 uncultured Binatia bacterium (SeqCode)
GTCGCCGCCGCCTCGTTTCCGTCGATCGTGGCGCTCGGCCGCCCCATCCCGGCCAATAGCACGCCGGGTGCCGGCGCCGCGGGGCCGCGTATTCCGTCGACCTTTCGCATCCGCGAGAATGCCCGCGGGCGCGATTCGCGCTTGCCGGTCGTCCGCGACTGCACTACTACGGCCCCTCACCCGCCAGCTCACCATGCGCGCCTGGACCGTTGACGCCGACGACATCCAGATCGCCGACGACCTGGACTCGACGCTCCTCCACCGCACGTCGTGGATCGAGAGCTTCCTCGAGCAGAAGCGGAGCGATCAGTTCATCGTCACGGCGACCAAGGGCTTCGGGAAGACGCTCCTCCTGAAGGCCAAGCGCATCTCCTACGCCGACGGCGCGACCACCTGCATCCCCGACAACGGCCTCCTCGACAAGCCGATCGGCGACAAGGTCTTCAACGCGGGCATGATCGCCCTCTACGGCGAGTCGACCGACAACTGGAAGCGCATCTGGCTGATCTCGATCGCGGTCGCGGTGCTGAAGCGCCTCGGCATGGTCGACGGTCTCAAGGTGAATCCGCAGCTCCACGCGCTCGTCGTGAACCCGAACCTCAGCGGGGTGATCGACCACTTCGTCAACCTCCTCGACTTCGAGCGCGGCGATCTGTTCCGCTCCGCGAGCGAGACCGACAGCCAGCTGATCCCGCGCATACGGAACATCTCCTCGCCCGTCGCGATCTTCGTCGACAGCATCGACGAGTACTTCAACAAGCACATCACGACGCAGCTCGGGACGCCGGCGAGCCACGCGGGCGAGCTCTCGCCGAACGTCTGGTACTTCTCGCAGATGGGGCTCGTCGAGGTGGCCTATCAGCTGCGCCGCGTGAGCCACCAGCTGAAGGTCTTCGTCGCGATCCGCAAGGAGGCGTTCGCCCGCTTCGACGAGACGACCTCGATGGCCCAGCAGTACCGCGGCAGCACGGTCGACATCGTCTACTCGCCCGCCAGCCTGCGCGAGATCTTCATCAACAACGTCCGCCGCGAGACCCCGCGGAACCTCGTCGACCCCGGCCGGCTGAAGAGCGACCCGCTCCGCGCCTTTTTCGGCACGGACGAGGTCACCCACGACCACACGGGCGAGCGGGAGGACGTCTTCGAGTACGTCTGCCGCCACACGCTCCGACGCCCGCGCGACTTCATGACCATCGGCCGCAAGCTCTCCGAGCTGAGCCCCGACGAGCGGCGGCGCGAGCACGCGCTCAAGAGCGCCGTCCAGGACGGGGCGACCGCGATCGCGCGCGAGTACGTGAACGAGATCCAGCCCTACCTCGGCGGGATCGACCTCTACGCGCTGTTCCGGCTGATCGACCGGAACGTGCTGACGCGTGCCGACTGCGAGCGGATGTTCCTCGAGTACGCGGTCGGCCAGGGCACGCCGCACGATCCGCCGCACGTGTTCTCCACGCTCTATCGCGCGGGGCTGCTCGGGTGGGTGGACGTCGATCTCGTGAGCGGCCGGACGGTGCAGAAGTTCCTCCTCCCGGGCGAGCGGCCGTTCGAACAGGGCGACGGACTGCCGGAGGCGTCGCACTATCTCGTCCATCCGGTCCTCGCCTCGCTCATCGCCGAGGGCAACCCGAGCTACGTCCGCAACCGCGACCGCACGAACGAGATCGGCAGCGGACGGGCGTGGATCGAGCTCGGCCGCGACGAGCCGCTCTGCGCGGTGCGCGCCGACATCCTGCACTTCAGCGCGTTCCTGAAGGACGCGGCGCGGGAGTCCCAGGTCCGGAACGCGCTCCGCCAGGCCCTCGACGCGCGGCGGTCGGGCTGCGTCCTCGTGACCGACGAGGGCGACGCGTTCGTCCTCCTCCACCGCGACCCGCGCGAGGTGCTGACGGTCGTGAAGGGCGTCCAGGTGGACCTCTACGCGGCGACGGGCGAAGCGGAGCTGCGCGTCGCCATCGACTTCGGGCCGATCGGCCTCGAGCGCGACGCCGCCGGGAAGCCGATCGGCGTCCGGCGCGGCCACGACGTGCTGCGGAACGTCGCGCGCATCGAGCCGCTCGTCGAGCCGAGCCAGGTCTGGGTGACCGAGCGCTTCAAGGAGGCGCTCGAGCGGACGCCGTCGTTCTACCGCGCCGAGCCGATCGACGCTGGCGTGCGCGCCGCGGCGCGGTCGCCGGACGGCCGGTTCAACGTGAGGAAGCCGGGATCGAGCGAGGAGGACCATCTCCTCCGGCTGTTCCGGATCGTCGAGCCGGGCGGCTGAGGTTCGTCGCGCCCGCGCGCCGGTGCGGGAGGGCGCGCCAACGACGACGGCGTCTGGCATGCCCCCGCGCCGTACGTTATGCAGCGTGCGTGTCAGCCGACCGATCGCCTACCCTGCCCCGGCGCTACGCGCTCGAGTCCCTCTTCGGGCCCGGGAAGGACGGCATGGTGAGCCACACCCCGCACGCGGCGCATCTCGGCATCCGCGTGGTGGAGACGGGGGCGGGGTTCGGCGTGTGCGCCCTCCCCTTCCGCGAGGAGCTGATCGGCGACCCGCGGCGGCGCGTGATCTTCGGGGGCGCGATCACCACGCTGATCGACCACGCGTCCGGGCTCGCCGTCGCGTGCGCGGTCGAGGAGCTGACGGCGATCGCCACGATCGACCTCCGCGTCGACTATCTCCGCGCCGCCGAACCGGACCTCGAGCTCTACGCGCGCGCGGAGTGCTACCGGCTGACGCGCAACGTCGCGTTCGTCCGGGCCGTCGCCTGGGAGCGCATGGCCGACGATCCCTTCGCGAGTGCGCTCGGGACCTTCATGCTCGGCGCCCACCGCAGCGACAGCTCGTTCGAGCGGCTGATCGGCCGCCCGCCCGAGGGCAGCCGATGAACGGGATCATCGAGGCCATCCCCTACGCGCGCTTCCTCGGAGTCGAGGTCGAGCGCCACGACGGCGGCCTCGAGTGCGTCCTGCCGTTCCGGCCCGAGATCGTCGGCAACCCCGCCCTGCCCGCCGTGCACGGCGGCGTTCTCGGCGCGTTCCTCGAGCTCACCGCGCTCCTGCGCCTCCTCGACGACAGCAGCAGCGATCGCGTCCCGAAGCCGATCACGTTCAGCATCGACTACCTGCGCTCGGCGGGGCCGGCGACCACACGAGCACGAGCGGAGATCTTCAAGCTCGGGCGCCGCATCGCGAACGTCCGCGTCGTCGCGTGGCAGGACGACCCGAGCCGTCCCGTGGTCGCGGGAAACGGCAAGTTTCTCCTGACCTGACGCGCGCCCCCCGCGTTGACAGGACGGCGGTCGGAGGCGTACTCACCCGTCATGCGCGCGATCGCGATCGCGCTCGCCTGCCTCGCCGTCGCCACCGCGGCTCCCGCCCGGCGTCTGCACCTGCCCAGGCCGGCCCGCGGCTTCCAGATGCGCATGACGCCCTTCGTCGTCGCGCCGGGCGCCGACCGCGAGGGGTGCGAGTACGCCGTCGCCCCGAACGCGAAGGCGATGGACGTCTCCGCGTTCGAGCTGAAGGTCACCCCCGGGACGCACCACTTCGTGATCTGGGAGTACCTCGGGAAGCATCACGATCCCACCGACTTCTGGAGCGGCATCGAGTACTCCCCGGGCTGCATCGGCCTCGGACCTCAGGACGGCTTCATCAGCACCGCGAACCTCTTCGGGATGCTCTCGGGACACGTGCGGGTGCAGTTCCCGCCGGGCGTCGCGGTCCGCCTGGAGCCTCACGCGATCATCTACCCGAACCTCCACCTCCACAACTACACGACGGCTCCGATCACCACGCAGGCGGTGTTCAACTTCATCCCGGCGCGGAAGGGCACGGTCCGGCACCACGCGCAGGCCATCACCGTCGGGTCCGAGCAGATCGACATCCCGCCCGTCAGCAGCGCCGCGCTCACCGGCGAGTGGCACACGCGGACGGCGCTCAACATCGTGCAGGTCTCGACCCACGAGCACCATCGCGGCACGCGCGTGTCCGTCCATCACATCGACGCCGCCGGCAACGACATGGGCGAGATGGTGGTGTCCGACAGCTGGGACCATCCGCTCGTGGAGTGGTACTCGCCAGCGATGCGCCTCCCTGCGGGGGATGGTCTCCGCTTCACGTGCGAGTGGTACAACCCGGACGACCACGCCGTGCACTTCGGCGTCACCACCGAGGACGAGATGTGCTTCGTCACGGGGTACTTCTATCCCGACGACGAGTCGGTGCCGGTCGCGGGGCCCGGCTGCATCCCGCAGGGTGGCGGCCTCGAGTGCTTCGTGCCGAAGTCGTCCTGACGGCGGCGCAGCGCCTCAGCGGCACTCGACGGGGAGGCTCTCGATCCCGCTGATGAAGTTCGACGCCCGGAGCAGCGGCGGCTCGTCCGTGGCGAGCGCGAGACCGGGCAGCCGGCGGAGCGCCTCCTCGAAGAACACCCGCAGCTCGAGCCGGGCGAGGTTCGCGCCCAGGCAGAAGTGCGCACCG
>CAZLYE010000567.1:0-13302 GCA_964562865.1 uncultured Binatia bacterium (SeqCode)
CGCCGGGGTCCGCGGGCGCGCGCGCCGTTCGTCGTCGTCGACTGCGCGGCGATGCACGACTCGCTGCTCGAGGCCGAGCTCTTCGGGCACGCGCAGGGCGCCTTCACCGACGCGCGTCGCGCCCGCGCCGGCCTCATCCGCGAGGCGGACGGAGGGACGCTCTTCCTCGACGAGGTGGGCGATCTTCCGCGCGGCCTCCAGCCGAAGCTCCTCCGCGCGCTGCAGGAGCGGACCGTGCGGCCCGTGGGCGACGACCACGAGGTGCCGTTCGACGCCCGCGTCATCGCGGCGACGAATCGTGACCTGGAAGAGATGGTGGAGCAGGGAAGCTTCCGCGAGGACCTCTACTTCCGGCTGAACGTCATCCGCATCGAGGTGCCGCCGCTCCGGGCCCGGGGCACCGACGTCGTCATCCTCGCCCAGCGCTTCGTCGAGCGAAGCGCAGCGCGGAACGGCAAGCATGTGGGTGGCCTCTCGCCGGGCGCTGCCGAACGCCTGCTCGCCTACCCGTGGCCGGGGAACGTGCGCGAGCTCCAGAACGGCATGGAGCGCGCCGTGGCGCTCGCCGAGAAGGATCGGATCTCGACGAGCGATCTCCCCGACGCCGTCCGCCAGTACCATCGCTCGGACATGGTGCTTGCGCCGCCGGACCCTTCGCAGCTCGTCACGCTCGAGGAGGTGGAGCGGCGCTACATCCTGCGCGTGATGGAGGTGGTGGGCGGGCACCGGTCGAAGGCGGCGCGCGTCCTCGGACTCGATCGGAAGACGCTCTACCGGAAGCTCGCACGCGCGGGCGCCGACCGCATGGCAGTCGCCGTGAAGCGACGCGTGCCGCGCGCCTGATCGCCTTCCGATTTCTGACGGCGGGGGCGGAATGCCCCAAGGCCCGCCTGCGCGCCGTCCAGGCGAGGCCGGAAATCACGCCCTTCCGTCGGCACGTCTTCTGCACAACGGTCCGCGGGGCCCACACACGGCGCCCCCAAGACGACACCCAAGGGAGGAACGGTCATGCACAAGAGCTCCAAGATGAAGAGGAAGAAGTCGAAGGGCTTCACGCTGATCGAGCTGCTCGTGGTCGTGGCGATCATCGGCATCCTCGCCGCGATCGCGATCCCGCAGTTCGCGCAGTACCGGGCCCGCGGCTTCCACGCCCGCGCGGCGTCGGATGCCCGCAACGCAGCCACCGCCCAGGAGGCGTACTTCGTCGACAACAGCGTGTACGCGTCGGGCGCCTGCACGTCGCTTCCCGGCTTCACCGGGTCGGGCAACATCACCTGCACGACGAACGGCACCGCGGTCAGCTTCACGGTGACGGCGACGTACTCGGGTGACGGCTACACCTGCACGTGGACGAGCAACCCGGCGGCGGGTACGTCCAACATGGTCTGCGCGTAAGCGTAGCCCGTAACTGATCGATCGCATCATCGACGGGGGGCAGGCCGACGGTCTGCCCCCCGTTTCGTTTCCGTACCGAGTTTGACCGAGCCAGGAGGCCAGGGTAACCGTGAGTCCGGTGTCTTCCAGCATGGTGTCGCTTCCCGTCGGGGCAGAGGACGCCGGCTGGGTCCTCCCGGCCTTCGCCTTCGCGATGGGTGCCTGCGTCGGGAGCTTCCTGAACGTCTGCATCCACCGCCTGCCGGCCGACGAGTCGGTCGTCCGCCCCGCGTCACGCTGCCCGCGCTGCGCGACGCCCATCGCCTGGCACGACAACATCCCGCTTCTCTCGTGGGCGTGGCTCGGCGCCCGCTGCCGCACGTGCCGCGCGCCCATCCCGGTTCGCTATCCGCTCGTCGAAGCGGTCACCGGCGGGCTCGCGGTGCTGGCGCTCGCCCGGTTCGGCCTCACGGCCGACGCGGCGGTCGCCTTCGTCTTCACTGCAGCGCTTCTGCTCATCACGTTCATCGACCTCGATCACCGCTTCATCCCGGACGAGGTGAGCCTGCCGGGCGTGGTCGTGGGTCTCGCCGTATCGTTCCTGCCGGGCGGCGTCACGCCGCTCGACGCGCTCGGCGGCGTCCTCCTCGGCGGCGGCGTGCTCTGGGCGGTCGCGTGGGGCTACGAGCGTCTCACGGGCGTCGAGGGGATGGGCTACGGCGACGTGAAGCTCCTCGCGATGATGGGGGCGTTCCTCGGGTGGCAGCCGATCCCGGCGGTGCTCGTGATCGCCTCGATCACGGGGTCGCTCGCGGGCGCTCTGCTCATCTTCGCGCGCGGCGGCACCCGGCGTGCGCGGCGCGTGGCGCGCCGCTTCGGCATCCGGGTCGTGCCCGCGTGGATGCAGCGCGCGGCGCGGCGGACGGAGATCCCGTTCGGGCCGTTCCTCGCGCTCGGTGCGGTGATTGCGGTCTACGCACCGGCGCTCACGGTGCCGTGGCAGGTGATTTCGTGACGGCGGGGCGCGCGGGCGGGGGCGCCTCCTCCGCTTCGATTCGGCGCCGGCGCGCGTCCTGCACCAACCGACCGCCGCGTTCGGACGCCTCATAGGCGTTGCGGCGGCGCCCCCGCTCGCGCTCCGCTCCCGCAACTGGCCACGACGCCGAGGGGGGTTGCGTCAGCGCGGCGCGGCGGGTACCGAGAACGTGCTGCACGCGTCGTCCCGCCCGCCGACGTGCGCGAGTGGAGGCGGGTACGCGGCGCTCCGGATTCACGCTCGTCGAGGCGCTCGCCGGCGTCGGCGTCGCCGCCGTGCTGGCCGGGATGGGCGTGGCGCGGCTCGTCGAGCTCGTCGAGACCGCGCGTCTCGCCGGTGCGGCCCGCACGGTCGCGACGGCGCTCCGGCTGGCGCGCAGCATCGCGATCTCCGGCGACGACGACGTCGAGGTCCGCTTCGACGCCGCCAGCGCGCGCTGCGAGACGCGGGATCGCGGGGGCGCGCTCCTCGAGACCCGCTCGCTCCCGCCGGGCGTCGTCTTCGCGGCGCTCCCGGCACGGGCGCGCATCGGGTTCGGCGGCCTCGGCACGGCGGACAACGGCACCATCACGCTCGCCTGCGGTCCCCGCGCCCGGAGCGTGATCGTCAATCAGCGCGGCCGCGTGAGGGTCCAGTGACGCGTCGCTGTCGGGGCTCCTCCATCGTCGACGCGCTGGTCGGCGCCGCGCTCGCCGGAATCGCGCTCGCCGGGCTCGCCGCGGTCGCCGGCCTCGCGACCCAGAGCCTCCGGCTCGCCCGCGACACCGCGAGCGCGCTGGCGCTCGCCGGCGAGCGGCTGGAGGTCCTGCGCGCCGGCCCCCGCGCGGCGGGTGACGACCGCTGGGTGGCGCCGGACGGGACCGTGTTCGCTCGCTCGTGGACCCACGACGGCGGGCGGGGACGGCCGGTCGGGCTCTCGGCGAGCGTCGTCTGGGGCCGTCGCGCCGTCGACCTCCGCACCGAGGCGTGGCGATGAACCGGCGCCGGCGCGGCACGGGCGTGGTCGAGCTCCTCGTCGGCACGGCGCTCGGGCTCGTCGTCCTCTCCATGCTGACGGCGACGGTCGCGGGCGGTGCGCGGCTCCTCGTCGCCGCGGGCGCGCGCGGCGAGGCGGAGGACACCGCACAGCTCGCCGTCGAAGCGTTCACCTTCGACGCCCGGCGCGCGGGATGGGATCCGGCCGCCGTCGGCTTCGCACCGGTCACCGACGCGCAGGCGGCCCGGGTTGCGTTCGCCGCGGACATCGACGGCGACGGCGCCGTCGACCCCGCCTCCGAGGAGACCGCCGCCTACGTCTGCTCCGCCGGCGCCCGCCGGCTCTCGCGGGTGATCGGCCGGCAGTCCCTCCCGCTCGCCGACGGCGTCACGGCCTGCGGCTTCCGCTACCTCGACGCGACCGGGGCACCCATCGCGATCCCGCCCGCAGGTCTCGACGCCGCGTCCCGCGCCGCCGTCCGCGCCGTCGCGCTCGACGTGACCCTGCTGCCGACCGGGCTCCGCGGGCGATCCCAGCGGACGGTCGTGGTCGCGCTCCGGAGCATCCCGTGAGCCGCGGAAGCACCGCGCTTCCGGCGGCGCTCGCGGCCCTCGCCGTGTCGGCCGTGCTCGGAGCGGCCGTCGCGGAGCTGACGCGCATCGAGGTTCAGATCGCGCGCCACCGGCGTGCCGCCAGCGTGGCGCTCGCCGCCGCCGACACCTGCGTCGCCGAGACGATCGCGAGCCTGCCGGTGGCCTGGGACTTCGCCGACGTCCTCGTGGGAGCGGATCGCACGGCGGGCACCGCCGACGACGGCGTCGTGCCGGCGCCACCCGGCTGCCTCGCGACCGCTTCGCCTCCGCCAGGGCCGGCGGCTCCGCCGCGGGTCCTCGTCGGCGTCGAGGCGCGGGCGGGTGGAGGACGTCGCCTGGTCGAGGCACTCGTCGGACGCGATCCGGCGCCGGCGGTGCCGGCGCTGCTCTGGCTCACCGCCCTGCCGCCGCCGGGCTCGGTCGCGGGCGGCGTCGTGCTCGAGGGCGCCGACCCCGGGGATCCATCCAGCGCCGACTGGGCCGGGCTCGCGGCGCCGGAGGACCCGGCGACGCTCGATCGCTGGCTCGCCGACGAGGGAGCCGCCGTGACCGCGAGCGGTCGCACCGCGCCGCCGATCGGGGCGCCGCCACCGCCTCTGGACGCGCTCCGGGACCGGTTGCAGGCGGCCGGGCCGGCCGGCGCGGAGTCACTGGTCTCCGTCGGGTCGCCGGCGTCCGTGCTCGCGCTGGTCGGCGGAGATCTGACCGTCTCCGCCGCGCTCCACGGCGCAGGGGTGCTCTTTGTTGAGGGCAGCCTCGACATCCAGGGCAGCTTGGATTTTACTGGGATCGTGATCGCAACCGGTGGGCTCCGCGTGGGACCGGGCGGAAGCTTTGCGGTGCGCGGCGCCGTGTGGAGCGGGCCGTTCCTGACCATAGACGGGACGCTGTCCGTGACCCACGACGGGGCCGCCGTGGCCGCCGCCGACGGGCTCCTCCCCCTCCCCCGCCGCGCCGTCCTGCTCGGGCAGAGGGACGTCGGCTGACGACGCCGGGGCCCATGGCGGCGCGCGTACTCGTCGTCGAGGACGACCTCGACAATCGCCGGATCGTGGTCAAGGTCCTGACCTCCGCTGGCCATCAGATGCTCGAGGCGACCGACGGCGCCTCCGCGATCGCCGTCGCGCGGCGGGAGCACCCCGACGTCATCATCATGGACCTCGCGCTTCCCGGCATGGACGGCTGGGAGGCCTCCCGGCGCCTCAAGGCCGATCCGGAGACGGCCGATATTCCGATCATCGCCCTCACTGCATTCGCCATGCGTGGGGACGAGGAACGAGCCCGCGAGGCGGGATGCGATGCCTATCTCTCGAAGCCGTGCCGACCACAGGCGATCCGCGACGCCGTCCAGCGCTTCCTCGAGCGGCGCTGACGCGCCGGAGGGAAGGTCCACGACGACCACCGTCCTCGTCGTCGACGACAACGAGGACAACATCCGGATCGTCAGCGCGATCCTCCTCTCGCGCGGTTTCGAGGTCCGGATCGCCCGCGACGGCAAGGGGGCCCTCGAGGCGGTGAAGCAGTTCCCCCCGGACATCATCCTGCTCGACGTCATGATGCCCGGCATGGACGGCATCGAGGTCCTGGACCACATCAAGGCGGACCCCAAGAGCGCGTCGATTCCCGTCATCATGGTGACCGCGAAGTCGCAGGACGAGGACCTCCTCGTCGGCTACAAGTACGGCGCGGAGTACTACGTCACGAAGCCGTTCACCGCGCGTCAGCTCCTGTACGCGATCGGCCTCGTCCTCGGCACCGACGAGCCCGAGTGATCGAGCTTGCGACGCGGGGACGCGCGGGCTAGACCCGCGCCCGTGTCGGCATTCGTCACCTTCGAGGGGATCGAGGGGTCCGGCAAGTCGACCCATCTGCGCCACCTCGGGACCCACCTCCGCGGGCTCGGTCGCGGGGTGCTGGAGACGCGCGAGCCCGGAGGAACGGCCGCCGGCGCCGCCGTCCGCCGCCTGCTCCTCGACAGCGACGCCGTGCCGCTCAGCCCGCTCGCCGAGCTCTTCCTCTACTGCGCGGACCGCACCCAGCACGTCGACGAGGTGATCCGTCCGGCGCTCGCGGCCGGCCAGGTCGTCCTCTGCGACCGGTTCTCCGACTCGACCATCGCCTACCAGGGCTACGGGCGCGGCCTCGACCTCGAGGCGCTGCGCGCCCTCGACGCACGCGCGCGCGGCGGCCTCCGGCCGTCGCTCACGCTCCTCCTCGACTGTCCGGTCGACGAGGGACTCCGTCGCGCCCGCGGCCGCTCGGGCCCCGGCGACCGCTTCGAGCGCGAGACGGTGGCGTTCCACGAGCGCGTGCGCGCGGGATTCCTCGCACTCGCGGCGGCCGAGCCGGACCGCTTCTGCGTGCTCGACGCGACGGAGCCGGTCGACCGCGTGCGGGCCCGCGTGGCGGCTGCCGCCGAGCGTCTGTTCGGGGGACGGCCGTGAGGTTCGCCGACGTCGTCGGGCATGCGGCGGCGGCCGCCCGGCTCCGGCGGGCGGCGAGCGAGGCACGCGTCCCGGGTGCCATCCTGCTGCTCGGGCCACCGGGCGTCGGCAAGCGGGTCCTGGCCGACGCGCTCGCGGCGCGGCTCCTCTGCCAGGCCCCCGCGGGTGACGACGCCTGCGGCACCTGCGCACAGTGCACGCGCGTCGCCGCGGGGACGCATCCCGACCTGCACGTCATCGCGCGCGAGGCGGAGCGGCGCGACGTCCGGATCGAGCAGGTCCGGGAGCTGACGCGCTGGCTCAGCCTCCAGCCGCTCATGGCCGCCCGGAAGGTCGGCATCATCGACGACGCGCACTGCCTGAACGAGCACGGACAGAACGCGCTCCTGAAGACGCTCGAGGATCCGCCCGGCGCGTCCGTCCTCGTCCTGATCGCCTCGTCGCCCGCGCTGATCCTGCCGACCGTGCGGTCGCGGTGTCAGATCGTGCGACTCGACCCGCTCCCGCCGGACGCCGTCGCCCGCGTGCTCGCAGCCCGCGGCGTCCCCGCCGAGCGGCACGCGACGCTCACCGCGCTCGCCGACGGCTCACCCGGGCGCGCGCTCGCACTCGACGGCCCCGAGCAGAGCCGCGCCCGCGAGCGCGTGCTCGCGGCGCTGCCGGCGCTGCGCGACCTACCCGCCCACGACCTCTCGAAGCTCGCCCAGGAGGTCTCCCGTGGCGAGCTCGAGGCCTCCCTGGCCGCCGTCCTCGGCTGGTACCGGGACGTGCTCCAGACGGCGCTCGTGGGCGACGCGATGCCGCTCAGGAACCCGGGGGTGACCTCCGCGGTCCGCGCCGCGGCGAACCGGCTCGCTCCCGAGACCGTCCTTCGCCAGCTCGAGGTCGTGTGTGATACGATCGCCGACCTCGAAAAGAACGCGAACCGTATGCTGTCGATCGAGACCATGCTGCTCCGGCTGCGCGAGATCGAGCGCGCGCCGCACACCGGGGCGGGCGAGACGGGTGCATGGACGAGCACGTCGTAGAGCCGGGCGCGCTCGCGGTCGGGGTGCGGTTCCGGCCGACCGGCAAGGTCTACGACTTCGACCCCGGTCCGCTCGTCCTCTTCCGCGACGACCGTGTGCTCGTCGAGACGGAGCGCGGACCCGCCCTCGGCACCGTCGTCGTGGCGCCCCGCGTGCGGGCCGTCACGCGGGCGCTCCAGCGCGTGATCAAGAAGGCGGATGCGCGCGACCTCGCACGCGAGGACCAGAACCTGCAGCGCGAGCGGCAGCACTACGGCGCGGCGCTCGACCTGGTGCGCGCACGGAGCGTCGCGATCAAGCTCGTGAAGGCCGAGAGCACGTTCGACGGCAGCAAGGTGACGTTCTACTTCGCGGGCGAGGAGCGGGTGGACCTCCGCGACCTCGGCCGCGAGCTGGCTCAGGCGCTCCACACCCGCGTCGAGATGAAGCAGATCGGTGCACGCGACGAGACCAAGGCGACGGGCGGCGTCGGCCCCTGCGGGCGCGAGCTCTGCTGCTCGTCCTGGCTGCAGGAGTTCCAGCCGGTCACCGTCAAGATGGCGAAGGAGCAGTCGCTCTCGCTCAACCCGGCGAAGCTGGCGGGCATGTGCGGCCGTCTCAAGTGCTGTCTCCGCTACGAGTACCAGACCTACGTCGAGCTCCGGCAGAGCCTCCCGGCCGTCGGGGCCCGCGTCGAGTCGGTCAAGGGCGACGGCGTCGTCGTCCGGCAGAACGTCCTCCGGCAGACGGTCGTCGTCCGCCGCACGGAGGACGCCGTGGAGGTCGAGGCGAGCCGGGACGATCTGGTCGTCCGCCGCGCCGACGCCTGACGCCGCGGCGCCACCCCGATGGAGCCGCTCTACCTCACCACCCCGATCTACTACGCGAACGGCGAGCCCCACCTCGGGCACACGTACACGACGGTGGTCGTCGACCTGCTCGCGCGGTTCTGGCGCGCGCGGGGGCGGCGCGTCTTCACCGTGACCGGCACCGACGAGCACGGCGACAAGAACGCCCGCGCGGCCGCGGCGGCCGGCGTCGATCCGAAGGCGTGGGTCGACCGCATCAGCGCGAGCTTCCGCGCGACCTGGGACGCCGCCGGGCTCCGCTACGACCACTTCGTGCGCACGACCGACGCCCCGCACGCGGCCTTCGTCCAGCGCGTCCTCGCGGACATCCATCGCAAGGGCGACATCTACTTCGGCAGCTACCGGGGCCTCTACTGCTTCGGCTGCGAGCGGTTCTATCAGGAGCGGGAGCTCGCCGACGGCCTCTGTCCGGACCATCGCGTCGCCCCGACGGAGATCGCGGAGGAGAACTACTTCTTCCGCATGAGCGCCTACCAGCCGCGCCTTCTCGCGCTCATCGAGGAGCGGCCCGACCTGATCGTGCCCGACGGCTACCGTCGCGAGGTGTTGGCGCTGCTCCGCGAGCCGATCGGCGACCTCTGCATCTCGCGGCCGAAGAGCCGCCTCGCGTGGGGCATCACGCTCCCGTTCGACGAACGCTACGTGACCTACGTCTGGTTCGATGCGCTCCTCTCCTACGTGAGCGCGCTCGACGTGCACGGGCTGCGGGACGTCTTCTGGCCGGCCGCGAACCACCTGATCGCGAAGGACATCCTGAAGCCCCACGCGATCTACTGGCCCACCATGCTGATGGCCGCCGGGCTGCCGATCTACCGACGCCTCTGGGTGCACGGCTACTGGCAGATGCAGGCCGCCAAGATGTCGAAGAGCGTCGGCGAGGTGGTCCGCCCGCTCGAGATGAAGGCGCGCTACGGCATGGACGCGTTCCGCTACTACCTCCTCCGCGACATGGCGTTCGGTCAGGACGCCGAGTTCAGCGAGGCGGCGCTCGTGACGCGCCTCAACGCCGATCTCGCGAACGGCCTCGGGAACCTCGCGAGCCGGGTGCTCCGGATGCAGCAGAGCTACTTCCAGGGCGTGGTCCAGCCACGCAGCCCGGAGCCGGTCGACGAGGCGCTCCGCGAGGCGTTCGTCACGGCGCGCAGGGTGCTCGAGGCCAACGTCTCGGAGATGGCGCTCCACCGGGCGCTCGAGGCGCTCTGGCGCGCCCTCGACCACGCCAACAAGTACGTGACCGACACGGCGCCGTTCACGCTCGCGAAGGATCCGGCCCGACGTCCCCGCGTCGGCGCGATCCTCCACGAGCTCTGCGAGGCGCTGCGCGTGACGGCGCAGCTCGTCGAGCCCTTCCTCCCGGAGACGTCGCTCCGGCTCGCCGGCATGCTCGGGCTCCCCGCCGAGCGGCTCGCGGATCTCGACGTCGCCTGGGGTCGCGCGTTCGTGCCCGGCCACCGGACGGCCCCCCCCGAGCCGCTCTTTCCCCGCGTCGAGGCCGTGCCCGGGTGACCGACCAGCCGGCGCTCGTCGATTCCCACTGCCACGTCGCGGAGCCGGAGTTCGACGCGGACCGGGACGACGTCCTCGCGCGCGCAGAGGCGAACGGTGTCGCGACGCTCGTCTGCGTCGGCGCGACCGGCCCCGCGGAGGCGAACGCTCCGACCGTCGCGCTCGCCGCCCGGGCCGGGCGGCCGGAGATCGTCGCGACGGTGGGAGTCCACCCGCACCACGCGCGCACGGCGGACGACGTCGCCTTCGCGCTCCTCGAGCGCCTCGCCGTGGCACCGCGCGTCGTCGCGATCGGCGAGACGGGGCTCGACTTCCACTACGATTTCTCGCCGCGTGAGGCCCAGCGCGCGGCCTTCGCGCGCAGCATCGACCTCGCGCGGCGGATGGTCCTCCCGCTGGTCGTCCACGTGCGGGAGGCGCACGCCGAGGCGGCCGCGCTGCTGCGCGTGGAGGGCGCCGGTGCGGTCGGGGGCGTGATCCACTGCTTCACGGGCGACCGCGACGACGCCCGCCGCTACCTCGATCTCGGGTTCCACGTCTCCGTCGCGGGCATCGTCACGTTCCGGAACGCGGACTCCCTGCGGGCCGCCGTGCGCGCCGTCCCGCTCGACCGCCTGCTGGTGGAGACCGACGCTCCCTATCTCGCCCCGGTGCCGCACCGGGGGCGCCGCAACGAGCCGGCGTGGGTCCGCGTCGTCGCCGACACGGTCGCCGCCGTGCGCGGCGAGACGTTCGACGCGGTGGCGCGGGCGACGGCAGAGAACGCCCGGCGTCTCTTCCAGCTCGACCCGGCGGACGCCGACGCCCTCCCTCGGTAGCTGCCCCCACGCGGCACGGGGCCGCCTACCAGCGTGACGCGGCGACGAACTTCAGGACGCGGTCGCTGCCGCGCGTGAGACCGAAGCCCGGCCCGGCGACGAGCGTGAAGCGCGGGCGGGTGCGGCGGCGAGGAGGACCGAGACGAGCGCGAGCGGTGCCCGCCTCACGCCGTCGGCCACGCGGCGGTCTCGCGCCGCGCGGCACGAGGCTCGGCGTCACCCCGCGTCAGCGCCCAGAGCATGGGCGGGAAGTACGCGACGAACGCCACGACCTCGAGCAGCGAGGGACGCGAACGGTAACCCATGAGCGCGCTCAGGATCGCGCCGAGGGCGCTGCCGTCGCGCACGAGCCACGAGCTGTTCCACACCTGCGGCACGAGCGGCGGCAGCCAGCCGAGACCGATCAGCTTGTTCACGCCCGAGGAGAGGAGGCCCGCCGCGATGAGGAGGAGCAGCACGCCCGTCACCCGGAAGAACGTCTGCAGGCGGAGGAACGCGAAGCCGCGGAAGAAGAGCCAGGCGGTCGCGACGGCGAGGGCGGCGCCTGCGAGCCCGGCGGCCACGAGCGGGGCGACCGTGGGGTGGGTGCCGCCCTCCACGACGACGCCCCAGAGGAAGAGCACCGTCTCCACGCCCTCGCGGAAGACCGCGACGAAGGCAATCGTCGCGAGCCCGATCAGTCGACCGGTCTCCAGCGCCGCGTCCGCCCTGCGGTGCAGCTCGCCGCGGATCGCGCGCGCGTTGCGACTCATCCACACCACCATCCACGAGAGCACACCGACCGCGAGGAAGAGGATGCCGGCCTGGACCAGCTCCTGCGCGTCGGGGCTGAGCAGCGTGATGGCTCCGCGGGACGCGGCGGCGCACCCGATCGCGGCCAGCACCGCGGCGGCCGCCCCGATCCACACGTGGCGGCGTCCTGCGGGGTGGCCGCTCCGGCTGAGGTAGGTGAGAAGGATGCCGACGATGAGCGCCGCCTCGAGCGTCTCACGCCACATGATGAGGAGCGTCTCGATCATCCGCGGGTCACTCCACGACCAGGACGCCCTTCCGCTCGGGATGGAAGTCGTCGAAGAACTGGTACTGACCGGCCGAGAGGCCGGAGAGGTAGACGGCCACCTTCTGGCCCGGCTGGACCACGCGCTCGCGATTGAGCTCGAAGCTCTCGAACTCGATCGCGCTGGACGTCTGGTTGGTGACCTCGAGCCGGACCTTCGCCCCGATCGGTGTCTTCACCTCCGCGGGCTCGAAACCGCCGTCGTGCACCGCGAGCGGCACGGTGACCTCCTCGGCGCCCGCCACGCCGGCGAGCAGCACGAGGGTGACGGCCAGGGCCAGTTGAAAACGCATTTCAATTTCACATACCCGCCGAGGCGAGCCGGTGTCAAGCGGGCCCTCGGCGGCCCGCTTCGGGCCCCGCACCCGCGTCACACCCGGTGGACCCCGCGCTCGTGTCCCGCCCGCCGGGCCTTCCCCTCGCGGCACGCTGCGCAGATGCCGTAGAGCTCCATCCGGTGGCGTCCGACCACGAAGCCGAGGAACCTCCCGATCCGCTCCTGCAGGCGTTCGATCTCCTGGCTCGCGAACTCGACGATCTTCCCGCAACGCTCGCAGATGATGTGGTCGTGGTGGATGCTCTCCGCCTCGACCGGCTCGAAGCGCGCCTGGCCGTCGTCGAAGTGGCGTTCGGCGGCGAGTCCGATCTCCTTCAGGAGCTTGAGCGTCCGGTACACCGTCGCGTAGCCGACCCGCGGGTTCACCTTCTTGACGGCCCGGTAGAGCTCCTCGATGGAGAGATGCCCCTCCGCGCCGAAGAAGACGCGAGCGATGTCGTCGCGCTGCGAGGTGGACTTGAGCCCCCGCTCGCGCAGTGCCTGCTCGAACTGCCGCATGCGCGCGCGCACCGCCATGGCGGCGACGCTCAGCCGGCGGCGCTGCCGCGGCGCTCGAGGAGCCGCCGGAGGGCCGGCGTCAGGTAGACCGTCTCGACGTCCCGGCCTGCGAGGCCCTCGATCAGCACCTGGACGCGCTCGTCGGGCGGCAGGTTCCGGTCGAGGAAGATGACGTCCTCGCCGCGGACCCGGCAGAGGCCGCTCCGGACCCGGTAGCCGACCTCGCGGAGGAGGATCTCCTCCCGGACCTGCACGCCGACCCGGCGCGCGACCTCCTTCAGCTCCTCGCAGAGCGCTTCGTCGCGACGGCTCATCCAGTCCCGTCTTAACGAACCGCCCGGCGTTTGCAAAGGCCAGCCGGCTTGCGCGCTCTTCACGGGCGGTGTTAGAGGCCGACCCCAGGGGCCCGGTCCCGGCATGATCAAGAGCATCCTCGTCGCCCTGGACGGCTCCGACCATGCGGACGCCGCGCTCGAGCACGCCCTGTGGCTCGCCGAGCGCCTGCACGCCACCGTGCTGGGGCTCCACGTCATCGACATCGTGGCGATCGAGGGCTCCTATCTGCACGACATCTCGGGGTCCATCGGCGCCGAGCCGTACCTCGACGTGTCGGGCAAGCTCCGCGAAGCCCTGAACGAGCGGGGCCGCATCGTCCTCGAGGCATTCAGGCAGCGGTGCGCCGACCGCCACGTCCCCTCCGACACGATTCTCGTGACGGGGATCGTGGCGAACGAGATCTGCGACCAGGCGCGCGTGGCGGACCTGGTCGTGATGGGCCACCGCGGCA
>CAZLYE010000568.1:0-16837 GCA_964562865.1 uncultured Binatia bacterium (SeqCode)
CGGAGCGGCGTCTACCGCGTCGTCACGCCGGAGGAGTGCCTGCAGCTCGCGCAGGAGACGGGGCAGGTCCTCCTCCATCCCCTGATGGGCGGCCTGCCGCCCGCGCTCGGGTGGGAGGGGCTCCGACTGTTCACGACGAAGGTCCTGCCGCGCCTGCGACCCACCACGTGACCGCACCGCCTCCCTGGTCCGAGATCGACACCGTGTTCCTCGATGCCGGGAACACGCTCGTCTCGATGGACTTCGAGCTGCTCTGCACGGTGCTCGGCTCGCGCGGCATCGCCTGCACGCCGGAGGGGCTCACCCGCGCGGAGGCGGCGGCGCGGCCCGCCCTTTCGCGCTTCCTCGCGGGTGCGTCGACGTCGACGGAGTGGCCCGACACCTTCTCGTTCTACGTCGGCGCGATCCTCGCGGCGCTCGGGGGCGACCACGCGGCGCTCGCCCCAGAGCTCGCGGCGGACGTCCGTCGCACCGCCGCGACGCAGCGGCTCTGGTCGCGCGTGCTCCCCTGCGTCCCCGAGGCGCTCCGCGACCTCCGCGCCGCGGGTCTGACCCTCGTCGTCGTCAGCAACTCGGACGGCACGGTCGAGCAGGGCATGGTCGCCGCCGGGCTCCGGGCGCATCTGCACCACGTCGTCGACTCGGCGCTCGTGGGCGTCGAGAAGCCGGATCCCCGCATCTTCCAGCACGCGCTCGACGCGGTCGGCGCGCGGCCGGAGCGGACGCTTCACGTCGGTGACCTCTACGCGGTGGACGTCGTCGGGGCACGGGCCGCCGGGCTCCACGCGCTGCTGCTCGATCCGTACGGCGACTGGAGCGACGTCGACTGCGCACGCGCACCCGACGTGGCGAGCCTGACGCGCGCGCTGGTCGTCGCGCGCTGACGCGTCACGGCCCGGGTCAGCGCTTCCGGCGGCTCTTCTTCGCGCCGGCGCGCGCCGGTGCCGCGGCCCGCGCGGCGGGCGCGCTCGCGGGCGGCGGGGGCGCAGGCGCGACGCGGGGCGGCTCGGGCGGCAGCGGCCGCGGGCGGAGGTTCGCCGCGGCGAGCCAGCCCTGCGTCCCCCCGTTGGCCGTCTTGATCCGGTAGCGGGTGCCTCCCGCGCCCCGGGGCTGCCAGGCGACGATCTCCACCTCCGCGCCGTCTGCCAGGGTGGCGAGCGGCGTCGTGCCGTCGCTGTCGGTCACCGTGACCCCGTGCGACCCGTTTCCCGGACACGAGACCAGCACGCGGTGACCCACCGCGAGCACCGGCGTGCTCGAGCGGGGCCGGGGAGGCTGGACGCCGTGCGACTGCGGGAAGAAGGGACGCTGCGGGGCGGCCATGGTGTCTCCTTGCTCTTGCGGGCCTGGAGCACGCGCCACCCGCGCGAAGGCCCCATGACGCGAGGTGGCGTCGGGCATGAGCGGGACCTCGGGGCGGGCCGGCTCCGACCCAGACGATGGACGTCGGACGGTACTCCGCGGCGGGTGAGGTGTCAATTGAACACGCGGTCGTGCCGGCGGCCGACCGTGCTATCGAGGCGGGGTGTTTCTCCTCCGGCGTCCCGGCGACGACGTGATCCGGCGGTGGCTCGAGGCGCAGGCGACGGTGCCGGCCTCGACGGCCGGTCCCCCCGCGCGCCACACCGTCGACCACAACCGGGCGCCGCTCGGGGCCGGTGCCGCCGCGTTCGCACGCGCGCGCGACGCGCTCCGGCGGTGGGAGATGTTCCGGCTCGGCTGGGTCGTGCTCCATCCTGCCGACGCGCCCATCCGGGTGGGCACGACGGTCGGCGTCCTCGTCCGCCACGTGGGCCTCTGGTCGCTGAACCCGTGCAGGATCGTCCGCCTGGTGGAGGAGACGGGCTCCGTCGTCCGCTCCGGCTTTGCCTACCGGACGCTGCCTGACCACGCGGTCAACGGCGAGGAGCAGTTCACCGTCGAGTGGAGCCAGGCGGACGACGCCGTCGTCTACGACGTCCTGGCGTGGTCGCGGCCGCGGCACCCGCTTGCCTGGATCGGGCTCCCGCTGGCTCGCCGCGTGCAGCGTCGGTTCGCGCGCGACTCGAAGCGCGTGATGGCACGCGCCGTCGCGCGTCCGTAGCCCGCGCGCGCATCCACGGTGGCGTCCGGCGCGCGATCCGCGCCCAGACGGGGCACGAGCGGGCGTGCGCCCCCCGCAGGTATCCGGTGCTCAGGAGGAACTCGCCCGTGATCTCGCCGCCCGTGAACCGAAACGTCTTGCGAAAGAGGTGCACCCATCCGTCCCGCGACCGCGGGTGGTGCGCGTCGAGCCAGGCGGCGAACGAGCCCCACCGGTCGCGGATCGCGACCAGGCGTCGCGCGTTCTCGATCGCCGCGTCGATCTTCAGCCGGTTGCGGACGATCCCCGGGTCGGCGAGCAGCCGCGCACGCTCGCGCGCCCCGTACCCCGCGACGCGATCGAGGTCGAAGCCCTCGTAGGCCGCGACGAACGCGGGCCGCTTCTTCAGGATGGTGAGCCACGAGAGGCCCGCCTGGTTGAACTCGAGGACGAGCCGCTCGAAGAGCGCGGCGTCGCCGCGGAGCGGGAAGCCGTACTCCCGGTCGTGGTACGGGCCGTGGAAGGGATGTCCTGGCGCGACGCGGCAATAGCTCACGGCGCGGGTCTAGCGCCGTGCGGCGAGTGGTTCAACGCGTTGGTTCATATCAACCAGGGTTGGTTCATCCTGCGCGCCTACACCCACCGGGACCGCCGTGATCTGCAGGCACGACGCGGGCCGCGGCGCGGTGCGAAACTTGCTCCACCCGGCGGTCGTGAGCGAAGCCCGGATGCCCCACAATCAGGTGCCGCGGGCTGCGGCTCCCGACGAGGGCGTCTGGGCGGACGAGGTCCTCTCGCGACAGCGCGCGCTCCGGGCCGCCATCCTGATCGACGCCGTGCGCTGCCTGATCGGGGTGCCGGGCGGGCGGGACCGGCGGGCGCGTCGGGCGGCGGCGCGATGGGTCCTCAGTCGCGACACCAAGTTCCCGTTCTCGTTCAACAACGTCTGCGAGTCCCTCGGCTTCGATCCGTCGCGCGTCCGGCGGCTCCTCCTCATGCCGTGCCTCGAGGCCGACGGGGGCCCGCAGCTCACGATCGGGCAGAAGCGGGGCGGGATGGTGCGCCGGCCGCGTCGCGACCCGGGACGCTACGTGGTGCTCTCGGGAGGGCTCAAACGATGATCGCGGATCGCGAGAGCTTCATCGAGCTCACCGTCTACCTGAAGCGCGCGTCCGACGCGCTCCTCGGCGCGGCCCGTCACCTGGCCGTGCTGTCGAACGGCGACCAGGACCCCGAGGAGCGCTGTGCCGGCGCGCTCGACGACCTGATCGCGGTCGCGATCGAGATGGCCGCCATGGAGCGCGTGCTGCGCGCCCTGGTCGACGCGAACCGCGAGGAGGACACGACGCAGCGAAAGCGTCTCCAGCCGCTGCGCAGCAGCTGACCCCGGCCCGTCACCGCCCCGGCGCGGTGATGCCGTACTTCCGCATCCGGTAGCGGAGCACCTCCCGGCTGACGCCGAGGCGCCGGGCGGCGAGCGACACGTTCCAGCCGTTCGCCTCGAGCGCCTGCCGCATGAGCTGGCGCTCGGCCGCCTCGAGCGTGCCGGGCTCCGCGGCGTCCGGGGCGACGGCGTCCTGGGCCGCTGCGGGCAGGTGCGACTCGAGCCCGAGGTGCCACGCCGCGATGTCTTCGCCCTCGACCAGGAGCGTCGCGCGCTCCATCACGTGGGCCAGCTCGCGGACGTTCCCGACCCACTCGAAGGCGGCGAGCGCGGCCGCCGCGTCCGCGGTCAGCCGCTTCGGCGGGCGGTCGTACTTCCGCGCGTACAGGTCGAGGAAGTGCCGCGCGAGGACGTTCACGTCGTCGCCGCGCTCGCGGAGCGGCGGAAGCGTGAGCGTCAGGACCTTCAGGCGGTAGAGCAGATCCAGGCGGAAGCGCCCCTCGGCGGCGAGGCGCGCGAGGTCCCGGTTGGTCGCCGCGACGACCCGCACGTCGATCCGGCAGTCGGTGAGGCCGCCGACGCGGCGGATCGTCTTCTCCTCGATCGCGCGGAGGAGCTTCCCCTGTGCGTCGAGGTCGAGCTCGCCCACCTCGTCGAGGAAGACCGTCCCGCCGGCCGCGACCTCGAAGAGGCCGCGCTTGGAGGCCTTCGCGTCGGTGAACGCGCCGCGCTCGTAGCCGAAGAGCTCGGCCTCGATCAGGTTCCGCGGGAGCGCCGTGCAGTCGAGCGCGATGAACGCTTCGCGGGCGAGCGTGCTCCGCGCGTGGAGGATGCGGGCGACGAGGTCCTTTCCGGTGCCCGTCTCGCCGAGGAGGAGGACCGTCGGATGATCGCCCGCCGGGAGGCCCTCGAAGCGGGCGGCGCGCTCGATGAACTCGCGGACCGTCCGCATGGCGGGGCCCTCGCCGAGGAGCGTGAGCGCGTCGTCGCGACCGACCTCGCGGCGCTGCAGGAACTCGAGCCGATCGCGCGTCCGGGCCTCGCCGAGCGCGCGCGAGACGACCAGCTCCAGCTCCTCGAGGTCCATCGGCTTCTGCACGTAGTCGAGCGCGCCCGCCTTCATCGCCCGCACGGCGGTCTCGACCGAGCCGTAGGCGGTCATCATGATGACCGGCAGCCCCGCATCGAGCGTCTTGATCTCACGGAGCGTGTCGAGGCCGTCGGCGTCGCCGAGCCGGAGGTCGAGGAGGACCAGGTGGGGCCGCACGACGCGCAGCGCCTCGCGCGCAGCGGGTGCCGACGTGGCGATCTCGCAGGAGTGCCCGCGTCCGCCGAGGAACCGCCCGAGCGCGCGGGCGTGGATCTCCTCGTCGTCAACGATCAGGATGGTCGCCACTCGGGCCGTTCCTCTCGCCGGCGGGCAGGCTGATCTCGACGACCGTTCCCTCGCCCTCCCGGCTCGTCACGGTGATCGTCCCATCGTGCGCCGTGACGATCTTCTGCGCCAGCGCGAGCCCCATGCCGGTCCCCGAGCGCTTCGACGTGGAGAACAGCGTGAAGAGCTTGCCGAGCCGCTCGCGCGGGATCCCGGCGCCGCCGTCCTCGATCCGGATGCAGGCGAGCGGGACGTGGTTCGGGCGGCGGAGCGCCGAGGCGACGCGGATCGTCCCGCCCGCGGGCGATGCGTCGACGGCGTTCGAGAGGATCGCGCTGAACACCTGCTCGATCTTGTTCCGGTCGAGCGCCACGGGCTCGAGCGCCGGGGCGAGATCGAGGTCGAGCCGGAGCCGCTTTCCCGCGAGCTGGGCACGGGCGAGGTCGGTGCAGCGCTCGACGAGCGCGTTGAGACTCTCGGGGGTCCGTTCGAGCGTGACCGGGCTCGAGAACCGCAGGAGATCGCCGACCCAGCTCTCCAGCCGGTCGGTGGCCGTGACGATGTCGCGGAAGCTCCCGCGGCGCGGGTCCTCCTGGCCGAGGTCGAGGAGCTCCGCCTGCGCCGTCGTCCGGATGCTCGCGAGGGGGTTGCGGATGTTGTGCGCGACGTACGCGGCCATCTCGCCGACCGCGGCGAAGCGCTCCGCGGCGAGCAGGCGGCGCTGCTTCTCCGCGAGCGAGGCGGCCATCGTGTTGATCGACGCGGCGAGCGTCCCGAACTCGTCCGCTCCCCGGACCGGGATGCGGTGCGAGAGGTCGCCGGTGCTGATGATACCGGTCGCGCGCCCGAGCGCCTGGAGGGGACGCACCAGCCAGACGCGGATCGCGGCGAAGTACGCCATCATGCCGGCCAGCACGAGCGTCACGATCGCGACGAACAGTCCCGTCGAGAGGCGGGTCACGAACCCCGCGCGCTCGCGAAGACGGTTCACCTCCGAGTGGTAGTACCTCTTGAGGGGCTGTGCCGCCTCGGCGACGCCGCTTCCTCCCCCGAGCGCGGCGCCCAGCCCGTCGATCAGCTCGGCCTCCTCCTGCCGCTGGGCATGATGGCGGAGGGCCCGAACGGAGGCGGCGGCTCGCGGATCGTCGAGGATTCGCTCGAGGCGCACGTTCTGCGCGTGGATGAGGGTCAGGTCGTCGGTGAGCACCTGCCAGCTCTGCACGGCCCAGAACGCGCCTACGGCCGTGAGGAACGTCACCTGGAGGGCCCCGAAGAACATGAGCGCCAGCTTGCCGCGCAGGCTCATCGGCGGGCCTCGAGCGGATAGCGGACGAAGGCGAACCCCTCGAGCAGAGGGAAGAGCAGGAGCGGCGCGGCGAATGACGCAGGCGAGATCGGCCGCTGGAGGAGCGGATACGTGGAGAATATCGCCGCGGCGATGAGGCAGGAGCCGAGCATCGCGGCCAGGCTCAGCAGCACCGACTCGCGCGGCTGCACACCGTCGATCAGGCCGACGACCAGTGCGCCCAGACACAGGATGCCGGCGTTCGCGATGAGAAAGTTCATCGTGTAGAGGAGCGGAAGGAAGAGCGACGGCTCGGGGATCGAGGAGACCAGCGCCGCAGCGAGCCCCGCAAAGGGCAGGTACAGCACGGCGTACGCGAGGGGACCGCGTGCGAGGAGAGCGCTCCGCTGCGGATACGTGAGCGCGAGGTGCACGAACGCGGGCGGCACCATGCACTCCGCGAGGAAGTACACGCGCGTGAACCAGTAGGGCGCCCACTCGTCCGGGGCGGTGATCATGGTGAGACCCATGCCGAGGCAGACCAGGAAGAGCGCGCGGGCTTCGGGTGCGTCGGGCCGGAGGAATACCACCAGCGCACTCACCAGCACCATGAGCAGGCCGACGCCGAGGAACACGGCGCAGAGGTCGACGAAGTCGGCCGTCGTGAAGAGCCTCACGGGGATCGCGAGGCGAAAGATGTCCGCGCCTTTCCGGAAGGTGTAGACGATCGGCTTGCCAACGCGAGCGGCGCTCACGTATGCGTGAATCTCGCGCCCGTCGGACACGGGGTGGCCGTCCACGGCGAGGACGCGCGCGAACGGCACGCTCCGGTAACGGGCGTGACTCCATTCCGCGCGTCCCACCGAGAGGGCTATGCCGTTCTCGAGGAAGAGGAAGCCCGTGAACGGCCGCCCGATCCAGTCGAGCGCGTTGACCGCGCAGGTGCCGAAAATGGGGAGAACGGCCGCGAGGACGAGGACCAGCCAGACGCGCGACCGCCTCCGGCTCATCGACTTCCCCGGCCGCGCGGGATGAGCTTCGCGAGCCGACTCGGCTCCGCCGCGCTCGCGGGCGTGCTCGGCGTGCTCGCGCTCGCGCCGGGAGGTCCGGCGTGGCTCGCGTGGGGCGCACTCGTCCCGCTCTTCCTCGCGCTGCGCGATGCCCGCGGCGGCACGACCGTCGCCCTCGCGGTCGCGTACGCGGTCGTCCTCGGGCTCGGGGGCCTCACGCCGTGGCTGTCGCGCGCCGCGGCGGCGTACTTCGACCTCGATCGCGGACACGCCGTGGCGTACACGCTCGCGTTCCTCGTCCCCGTGTTCGCGGCCCACGGGACGCTGCTCGGTCTCCTGCTCCTCGGCCGCCCACGGCGCGTGGGGCCGGCCGACGTCGTGTGGTGTGGCGCGGCGTGGGCGTCGTGGGACGCGCTCCGCACGGCTGTCTTTCCCCGCTTCCCGGGCGCGGTGCTCGGGCTCTCGCAGCACGCGACGGTGCCGGTGCTCCAGGTGGCGAGCGCCTGCGGCCTCGCCGGGATCTCGTTCGTCGTGGCGGCGTTCAACGCGGGCGTGGCGTCGATGCTTCCCGGCGGGACCGCCCCGCGGCGGGCACGCGCGCTCGCCGCGGCGACGGGCGTCGCGATCGCGGTCGGGGCGGGCGCGTGGGGCGCGCGGCGGGTCGCGGTGGAGGGCATGGCCGGGTCAGCCCCTGGGCCGCGCATCGCCGCCGTCGACGTCGATGCGGCGCGCGCCGCCGACGGCACGCTCGACCGCTACGTGGCCGCCTCCGAGGGTGCCGTCGCCGCGGCGCCGGCGTTGCTCGTCTGGCCGGAGAGCGCGCTCACCACCGATCCCGAGCACGACCGTGCGGCGTGGGCCACGCTCAACCGCTTCGTCGACGCGCACGCGACGCCGCTTCTGGCCGGCGGGCCGGGCTCGGTGCGGCGCGGTGCTGCCGGCCTCGCGCACTTCAACGCGGCGCACCTCCTGACGCCCGCTCACGGGATGCGGAGCTATCACAAGCGCGGCCTCGTGCCCTTCGCGGAGCGCTGGCCCGCGCTCCTCGGGGCCCCGCCGTCGGGCGTCGAGAGCCTCGACGCGGGCGACGAGGCCACCGTCTTCGGGACCGGCGACGGGGCGTTCGGTGTCCTCATCTGCTTCGAGATCACGGACGGCGCAGCCGCGCGCGCTCTCGTCCGGCGCGGCGCGCGCTTCATCGTGAACCTGACGAACGATGCCTGGTTCCCCGCCGCCGCACCCCACCTCCCGTGGGCGGCGGTGCGCGCCGTCGAGACGGGCCTGCCGGTGGTGCGCGCGGCGAACGCGGGCGTGAGCGCGGTGTTCGACCGGTTCGGGCGGGAGGTCGCGGTGAGCCGGCCTGCCGGCGCCCCCGCGGTGCTCACCGCCGGTGTGCCGCCCGGCGCGCCGAGCCTCTACGCGCGCTCCGGGGACGTCTTTCTCGTCGCGTGCCTCGCCGTCGTGCTCGCCGGCCTGATCGGCGCCGTCGTGCGGCGTCGAGCCGCCCGGTCTCCCTGAAGCGCCGCACCTACGGGAGCGTGCACTCCTCGCCGAAGGCATCGACGTCTCCCGCCGTGATGTTCTCCAGGTTCGTGTCGGCGGACATGTCGGTCAACACGATCTCGAGCGGCTGAGAGTTCGGCATCCATGCGTTGAAGTCGGACCATGGCTGAGCCCAACGCGACGAGCCGCGGGCGCGGAGCACGATGTCGACCGCGTCGTTGATCCCGCACACGCGAATGCCCCAGCCGCGCGGGATGGGATTGACCGTGGCGTGCCCGACGCCGAGCCCGTAGTAGTCGCTGCCGCCGATCACGAAGTCGCCGAGGAAGACGTCCATCTTCTTGAGGACGCGGAGCGGCGGATAGGTGGGCGGGCCGTCCGTCAGCACCGGGGAGGAACGGACGGTCATGCCGACGGTGAAAGCCGTCAGCGGGATGAACTGCCCCGGGCACATCATCATCGGCTTCGTCATGACCCCGTAGGCGGAGAACTCGACCGGGATCCAGATGGACCCGTGCGCGTCCATGGTGGCCTGCGCGCCCTGCTGGATCTCGCCGGCGACGAGCGCCCCGACGCTGGTCGCGGGGGGCAGCGCGACGAAGTGCCGCGAGAGGATCTCGGCCGTCGTCGTGGTCCCCGTCGTCACGACGATCCCCGCCGGGCCGGCGAGCAGCCTGCCGGCGACCTGTCGCGTGTCGGGGAACGCGAAGTAGAGCGTGCTCGGGGTCACGGCAGCCACGCGGAGCGGCGGGAGGACGATCGGGTCGCCGAACAGCGAGTCGAGCGTCACGGTAACCGTGTTCCCGTCGGGCTCGGTCGAGAAGCCGCCCGACACGGCGACCTCACGACGCGAGAGGAAGATCCCGACCTCGTGCCCAGGATGCGCGAAGGGCGAGCTCATCGCGCCGGTCCGCGACGGGTACAGATGGACCTGCGACGGACACTGACGCCACTTGGCGGCGAGAGCGGGCGCGCCGACGGCGACGCACGCGGTGGCCACGAGGAGAGCCCGCAGCGGCAGCCGCACGGACCGGCGGGCCTCGTACGGTCGCGGAAGCGTCATCCCGTCCATGATGAGAGCGAGGCCGGCGAGACTGTACGGCCGTCCCGAGCGGGCTGTCAATACATCTCGTGAAAATTGGGCGTCATCTCCCGTGAAATTTGGGCGTCGGCCGGGCCGGCGCGTCGCGTCACCTTCCCTTCGCGCGCTCGCCTGGTGTAACAGCCCGGGTGAAGCATCGGAGAAAATGACGTCCGAGCGTGCGTGGTCCGGTCTTCTGAGCGCCCTCGCGCTCGTCGCGGTCCTGTGTGTCGCCGGGCCGGTCGCCGCGGAGACCGGCGACGTCCTCTGCGACTCCGGGCGCTCGACGTCGGACACGTGCGTCGTCTCCGACACCACCTGGGTCGCCGCCGGCGTCCTCACCTTCACGGCACCCAACGTCCGCGTCGCGGGCACTCTGACCATCCAGTTCCCCGGCCTCTGCGGGCTCGACCCCACGACGCCCT
This sequence comes from uncultured Binatia bacterium (SeqCode), assembly GCA_964562865.1. Classification (GTDB taxonomy): domain Bacteria; phylum Desulfobacterota; class Binatia; order DP-6; family DP-6; genus CAZLYE01. The sequence continues at coordinate 10,126 of CAZLYE010000568.1, forward strand.
GCGCCTCCGACGCCGACTGCACGGCGCCCGACCTCTGCGCGCGCACCGGGGAGGTGCCCTTCGTGGTCGCCGGGACGTTCTCCGTCGATCCGCACGCGGCCGTCGTCGCGACCGGCCAGGCCGTCGTGGGTGACACCATCGGACCCGAGGGCGGGGCGATCACGATCACGGCGCACGACGTGACGGTCGCGGGCAGCCTCGACGTGAGCACGGCGGGAATCACGGGGATCCCGGCGGGTCATGCCGGCTCGATCACGATCACGGCGGACGGGGCCGTCGCCGTTCCCGCCTCCGGAACCCTCGATGCCTCGACCTTGCGGGGCGGGTGTGGAGGGTCGGTCGTCGTCACCGGCGCGGCGATGCTCGACGCCGCGGGAGAGATCGACGTCTACGGCGCCACGCACGGCGGCACGATCCATCTCGAGGCCGGCAGCGCCGTCAGCATCGCGAGCTCGCTCGACGCCTCCAATATGAGCAGCGACTCGCGCACCCGGCCGGCATGCGCAGAGGGGAAGGGGGGCGGGCAGATCCACGTCGAGGGGTCGCAGGTCACCTTCACGGGCTCAGCGAACGCCCGCGGCCTGCAGGCGGCCGGCGGCGGCATCTTCCTCGTCGGCGAGACCGACGTCACGGTCGACTCGCACCTGGGCCAGGTGCCGTTCATCGTCACCGGCGGCGATTCGGCCAGGTTCACCCCGGGCGGCATCGTCTCGTTCTCGGCGACGGCGGGCAACGTCACCGTGCGCAACGGGGCGATCGAGGCCGACGGCGTCAGCACCGGGGCCGGGTCCGACGCCGGGATGTTCACCATCACCGCGAGCGGGACGTCGCGGTGCTGGGAGAGCGGGGCGCTCTGCAGCGATCGTGCTGATTGTCCACCGGGCGACCCCTGCCTCGAGTGGGGCGGGAACGTGGACGTCGAGGTACCGCTCTCGGCGCAGGGCGGCGACGGGTTCGGGTCGGGCTGCATCGCGTGCGAGATCCGCGGCACGGGAGTGGTCACCGTCGCCGGCCCGGTCGACGTGGGCGGCGCGCGCCAGCTCGGCGTCGGCGGCAAGGTGACGATCGCCGGCGGCGGGGACGTCACCGTGGGCCCCGGGTCGGTCACCGCGAACGCCGGCGACGGCGGCTCGATCATCCTCGTGGCGGGAGAGCGGGTCGGCGCCGCCCGGGACATCGGCGGGACGCTCCACGTCCTCAACGGAACGGAGATCCTCGCCGTCGCCCGCCGCGACGCCGGCTTCGGCGGCGACATCGAGGTGAACGGGTGCGCGGTCGACCTCGATCCCGGCGTGCGCCTGACGGCCGACGGCGGCCAGAACGGCCAGCCCGGGACGATCGACGTCGTCGCGAACGGGCACCTGGACATCGGCGCGCTCGCGGCGCTCTCGGCGTGGCCCGACGGGTCGATCACGATCTCGTACGGCAGCGACGCGACGGTCGCGCCCGACGCGCTGTTCGTGCCCGCGGCGTCCCTCGCGCAGGACCCGACGCTGACGCCGTGCCCGGCGTGCGGGAACGGCGCGATCGAGGGCCTCGAGGAGTGCGACGGCCGCGGGACGTGCGCGGTCGCCGGGGAGATCTGCATTCCGGCGGGAAGCCCCGGCGAGTGCTCGTGCGCCGCCACCTGCGGCACCGTCCCGGGCGTGCAGCCCGGTGAGGAGTGCGATGCGGACGACCTCGGCGGCGCGACGTGCGCCTCGCAGGGCTTCTCGGGCGGCACGCTCGCCTGCACCGCGGACTGCACGCTCGACACGAGCGGATGCCTCCCCGACGTGTGCGGCGACGGGGTCGCCGGGCCGACGGAGCAGTGCGACGGGACGGACCTCCACGGGCAGACCTGCGCGAGCCGCGGCTTCGCCGGTGGCGGGACGCTCTCGTGCCGCGACGATTGCACGCTCGACACGAGCGCATGCGTCGACCATCTCTGCGGGGACGGCGTCGTCGAGCCGATGGAGCAATGTGACCCGCCCGACTTCGCGGGGCAGACCTGCCTCGCGCTCGGCTTCCCCGGCGGCGGCGAGCTCGGCTGCCACGCCGACTGCACGCTCGACACGAGCGCGTGCGTCGGCCATCTCTGCGGCAACGGCGTCGTGGAGCCGACGGAGGCGTGCGATCCACCCGACTTCGGCGGGCAGATGTGCGCCGCGCTCGGCTTCCCGGCCGGCGGCAGCCTCGCGTGCGCGCCGGACTGCAGCGCGATCGTGACCGTCCCGCACTGCTCGGCGACCGTCACGCGTACGTGCCGCGTCGATGGCGACTGCCCGACGAGCGAGACGTGCGTCGGCGGCTGCCGGCAGTGCGGGAACGGGTTCGTCGACCCGGGCGAGGAGTGCGACGACGGCCCGGACAACGGAAGCGGCCCCGACCACTGCCGCATCGACTGCCGGCGCCCGCGCTGCGGGGACGGGACGGTCGATACGGGCGAGACGTGCGACCTGGGCGACGCGCTCTGCCGTGGCGGTCCGCACGACGGGCAACGCTGCTGCGGTCCTGCCGACTGTCCGGGAGGCGAGTGCGGCGGCGGGGCCTGCACGCGGAATCGCGACGACATGCCCGGATGCTGCGGCTGCGACTGCCGTCCCGTGCCCGTCGCATGCGGGAACTGTGACGACGGGAATCCATGCACCGCGGACGCGTGCGACCCGGTGACCGGCTGCACGCACACGCCCCTCCCCGACGGGACGGCATGCGGCGCCGGCGACGTGTGCGACGGCGAGGAATCCTGCCGCGGCGGCCAGTGCACCGCGGGGACGCCGCTCCGCTGCGACGACGGCGACGTCTGCACCGTCGACGCGTGCGACGCGGTGGCCGGCTGCACGCACACGCGCCTCGGCTACGGGGACGCGATGGCCGCCGTCGACGCGATCCTCTTCGTCCCGGGTTGCGCGGGCGAGAGGGTGCCCCGTCGCATCGGCCGGCTCCTCGGACGGGCACGGACTCTTCTCGGGCGCGCCCGCGGGACCGGCCGGCCGAAGGCCGCCCGGCTCGTGGCGCGTGCCGAGAGGAAGCTCCGGCTCGCCTTCGGGACCGCGCGCCGGGCCGGCCGGCGCGGCCTCGCGCCCGGGTGTGCCGGCCCGCTCGCGGACGTCATCGCCGACGCGATGGCACGCGCCGGCTGCCTGGCGTCGCCGGCCGCACCTTGACCGGTGGGACGGCGCGGGGGTAGGGGGGCCAAGAGGCCCGTGAGGTGACGTGCTCCCGCTGCGGTGAGGAAACGAACGGCGCTGCGTCGTCCCACGCGACGGTGGAGGACTGTCTCGACTTCCTCCGCCTGAGCGTGACGCAGCTGAACCTCTACGTCGCGCGCGCGGAGCTCGAGGCGCAGGCCGCGCAGCGGCGGGCCGAGGGGCTCCTCGCGATCCTGCAGGAGATCGGCGACCTCGCGCGGCCCGAGATCGAGCCGGCCGTGCTGCCCGCACTCGTGCGTCGGATCAAGAAGCTCGCGATGGGTCAGGCGCCGGTGCGGGCGAAGCCGACGGCGGAGCGATGAACGCCTGCGGGCGGCCCTGACGCCCGCCCGATGCGCTTCGGGACGTATCACGTCTTCCAGTGTCCGCGGGGACGGGACCCGGCGGGCGTCGTCGCCGAGGAGCTCGCGCGCGTCGAGCTGGCGGAGGCCCTCGGGTTCGACGACGTCTGGGTCCCCGAGCAGCACTTCTCGCCGTACTGCCTCGCGGGCGACGCGCTCCTCCTCGCCGGCCACATCGCGGCGCGGACGCGCCGCGTGCGGATCGGGACGGCGGTGGTGAACCTCACCTTCACCCATCCGCTGCGCTTCGCCGAGCGCGTGGCGCTCCTCGACCACGTGACGGGCGGCCGCGTCGACGTCGGCGTCGGACGCGGCTACCAGTTTCCGCAGTACGGCGTCTTCGGCGTCCCGATCGACGAGACGCGGGCGATCTTCGACGAGGCGCTGGACGTCATCCTCCGCGCGTGGCGGGGAGAGGAGTTCAGCCACGACGGGCGGTGGTTCCGTATCCCCAACGTCCGGCTGTGGCCGGCGCCCGTGCGTCCGCCCGGCGCGGTCCTCCTTCACGCCGTCAACAGCCCGGAGAGCATGGCGCGCGCGATCGAGCGGGGGATCCCGGCGCTCATGGCGCGGCCGCTCAGCCCGTTCGCGGAGCAGGTGGAGGAGATCGCACGCTACCGGGCGGCGCTCGTCGCGGCGGGCGCGGACCCCGCGCCGGTCCTCGCCCGCACCACCGTGCTCAAGTACGCCTTCCTCGCCCCGACGCGCGCGGAGGCACGCGCGCTCCCCCGCGAGGCGCTCGAGTGGGACCTCGCGATCCTGCAGCACCTCACCACGCCGACCACGACCGAGATGCCGCGCGGCTACGAGCTCTACGAGAAGCGCGGCGGGCGCCTGCCGGAGTACGCGTACGACGACTGGCTCGAGCACGTGCTCCTGTTCGACGATCCGGCCGGCTGCATCGAGAAGATCGCACGCCTCCGCGACGCCGGCGTCGAGCGGCTCCTCCTCTGGATGGGTCCCGGCGGCGTGCCGCACGACCTCCTCGTCCGCTCGATGCGGCTCTTCGCCGAGCGGGTCATGCCCGAGTTCCGGGCATGACGGGGATCGTGCGGGCCGCGCGCCGCCCGCCGGGCTGGTGCCCACCCGGGCCGCCGCCGGCGGAGGAGGCGGCCGCGGGGCCGCGCGCCGGGGAGGACCTCTGCTACCTCGCCGGCGACTGGCGCATCCTGCAGCGGCTCGACGGCCATCGGTGGTCGCTCGACGACCTCGTGACCGCGTGGTTCGCGGTGCGCGCGGTGCACGACGACCCGCCGCCCACGGTGCTCGACCTCGGCTGCGGCATCGGGGCGGTGCTGATGCTCCTCGCGTGGCGGTTCCCCGCGGCGCGCGGCGTCGGCGTCGAGGCGCAGGCCGTGAGCGTCGACCTCGCGCGCCGCTCGCTCGCGTGGAACGGCGCGGCCGGGCGCTGCCGCGTGCTCCTCGGCGACCTGCGCGATCCCGGCGTTCTTCCCGGCGGCGCGACGTTCGCTCTCGTGACGGGCACACCGCCCTACCTCGACCCGGGCGCCGCGACGCCGCCGACGGAGGAGCAGCGCGGCCCCTGTCACCTCGCGTACCGCGGCGGGATCGACGCGTACTGCGCGGCGGCCGCGCGGTGGATGGCGCCAGGAGGGCGCTTCGTCGCGTGCGAGGCCGCCGCGCACGTCGAGCGTGTCACGCGCGCCGCGGCGGCGGCGGGGCTCGGCGTGGAGCGGCGGCGCGACGTCGTCCCCCGGGAGGGGAAGGCGCCGCTCTTCTCGGTCTACGCGATGCGCCGCGCGCCCGCGGGGGCGACGGCGATCGAGCCGCCGCTCGTCGTGCGCGACCGCGGAGGTCGGCGGACGGAGGCGTTCCGGCTGCTGCGCGACGAGATGGGGATGCCGCCCTGAGCGCTACTTCCGGGCCTCGGGTGCCGGCGGAGTCGGGACGTCCGGGTCCTCGGACCTGAGCAGCACGGAGAAGTCGGGTTTCTTCCGGCGGGCGACGTCGCCCCCGCTCATCGAGCACTGGCCCTCCAGCACCGAGCCCTCCTGGATGACGAGGCTCGGCGTGCTGAGGTTGCCGACCACCCGGCCCGGCGCCCTGAGCTCGATCCGCGTGCGGGCCGTGATGTCGCCCGTCACCTGACCGTGCACGATCACCGTGCCGCCGGTGATCCGGGCCTTCACGACCGCGGCCTCGCCGATGGTGAGCGTCTCCTGCGCCGTGATCTCACCGTCGATCTGCCCCTCGATGCGGGCGGTCCCCTCGAACACGAGCTTGCCCGTGATCCGGCTGCCCTTGCCGAGGAAGGCGCTGGTCGCGCCATCCTCCGGGCGCGTCTTGTCCCGATCGAACATCCGTACCTCCTCAGGTGATGCCATCGCGGCTGTCGGAGTATCGGCTGGAGGGTGGGATTCCGTTAGTCCGGGGAGAGCCGGCCGTCCCGGGGCGTCGACACGCATCCCTCCTACTCGAGGCCGAGCGGCCGCGCCAGCCGCGTCGCGACCAGCTCGGCCAGCGCCTGGTGCCCCGCGTCGGTGAGATGACATTCGTCGGCGAAGAGAGCCGGCCGTCCCTCGAACGCGCGCTCGACGTCGATCACCTCCACGCCCTCCGCGGCGGCCACCCGGAGCGTCTCGTCGGCGTAGCGGGGCACGTCCCGGCGCCACGTCGGGTCGTCGCGCATCTGATCGCGCGAGGGGCGGTGCGGCCGGGTCATCAGCACCGGGACGCTGCCGCGCCGGCGCGCCGTCGCGACGAACTCCCGCAGGTTGGCCGCGAAGTCCGCGAGCGCGACGCGAGGGACGTCGGCCGTGGCGCTCGCGACGGCGGGCGGCGTCGCGCGCTGGAGGTAGTGTCGCGCGACGAGGAGCAGCCGGTACTTGAGGAGAACTCTCCGCACGAACAGCGTGCGGCGGTCGATCGCGCCCATGAAGCCCGACCGGGCGAAGTCCCTGTCCGGGACGTCGATCGCGCGGGCCGCGTCGTTCCAGCCGAACGAGAAGAGGACGACGTCGGGCTCGTAGCGTGCAGCCTCCTCGCGGAACCGCAGCAGGCCCTGGTAGGACGAGTAGCCGACAACGCCGGCGTTCACGACCTCGACGTGGCGCCCCCCCCCGGCGCGCGCGTCGATCACCGTCTGCAGCCGGGCAGGCCAGCTCCGGCCGAGGGAGGGACCGTCCGTGTTGGAGTCCCCGTAGCAGATGACGCGCAGCG